>CALKHC010000001.1 GCA_938091425.1 uncultured Luminiphilus sp.
GAACTGCTTCCTGATGAGCACGACTCAGGGCGGCTTCACCGTGAACTACCCCCATATGCTCGACGAGGTCGCGACCCACGTCGCTCACATTGTTGGCCATGCACTCGCTGTAGAAAAAGAAGTGGTGGAAACCAGCGCTGAAGCGGAAGCCGGCTGGGTGCAGACGATTCTGGACAAGGGTGTTCGCGGCGGGATTATTGGCGATGAGACCTGCACACCGGGCTACTACAACAATGAAGGTAAGCCGCGAGAGCACTTCGAACAAATGGTGTCCTACGGCGACGGACCCATTCCGTTCTTCAACCTGCTCGCCAAGTGGCGCAATACGGGTGAATTTGCCGGGCTGACCATCGATTGAGCGACAGTCTAGGAGCGCCCTTTACAGAATCCTAGCGCAGGCGCGGTACCAGACGCGGCGTATTGGCGACATAAGCCTGGTACGCCGGGTCATCGCCCCATAGCTCCTGACCCCGCCTCACCAATGTTGGAATACCGCTGATGCGGGTCAGCAAGGCATAAACAAAGAGCGGCGAGAGCATCACCACCCATTGGGTGCCCGATAAATAGGGTATAGCCATCACAGCTATGCCGGCCCAAAGCAGGATTTCGCCAAAGTAGTTGGGATGGCGGGAACGGGCCCACAGCCCGACATTGATGAATCGACCGGCGTTGGCCGGGTCTGCCCTGAAGCGAGACTTTTGCTGATCAGCCATCACTTCGATAGCAAAGCCAGCCATCCACATCGCAGCGCCGATAACATAAATGGCGCCCACCGCTGTCGGCTCAGCGCTCAGTATGGCGACCAGTGCGGCACAGCTGGTCATCACCACCCAAGCGCCCTGCAGCGTCCACGCCACAAAAAAGCGCGACGATGACACCTTGATGTGATCAAAGCGTTGATCGCCGCCCGCCGCATGGATACGGCGGAACAAAAAGCTGCCGAGTCGCCCGGCCCACAAGAAGATCATGATTGCGATCAGCCATTGCGCGCCTGAGGGCGCGGTCGCCACGGTAATGGCCGCCAACGTGATCGCGATATAAGTGATGCTCCCGGTGACGTCATAGAACCGCTCAGTCTGTAAAAGCCGGGCGGGGATAAACGCCAACCACTGAATGCCAAAAGCGCCGAGAGCCAAGGTGGTCATGGCCGGCCACCCGGCCAGAGTAAGCCCCTCGGGATTGGACAGCGTGGCGACGCCGAGGGGCAGACCCACAGCCAGCAGAATAAAAATGAGTTTCTTCATGGTGTCACGGCTCTTGTTATTGGGGGCAAACACCCACTTATGCTCTGGAGCTAAATACTCCTTATACCGATCAGCGGTTCAGAGTCTGTAGTCGTTGGGCTCAGGCCTCGGCCTGCAGCGACATCATGACCCCGCGTTGACCCGAGACCTGATTGCGCAACAGCGACTGCCAGATCGCGTCACAAGCCTGGGTACCGCTGTGGGCTTCCATCAGGAGCGTTGGGGCCAGTTGGGTCACCAGCTCGATACTCGCCGCGTAAGCCTTGCCCATCATGACACCGCGACCCCACTCGCCATCCCGCTTTTCAATTTGTGCCGGCGCGAAGAACACCTGAGGCTCACTGCCGGGGAGCGGCCCGCCACCCACTGACTGGCCAAACTGATCCCAGTGGGTCGCGCCCACCAATAGTGTTTGGGCGGCATTGTTCTGGAGGCTGTGATGCAGGCGCGACCGCACCGCAACATCCCCGGCGATATCAATGTATACGCTCGGTTCATTCGCGATGCTTTCTACACCGCTGTAAGACACGACGCGGTCGTAACAACCGAGGGCTCCGGAGAAGGCCACGTTCTGATGGCTGGTGAGCCCAACGATGGCGCCTTCGAAGCCCGCAGCGCGAATAAATGCTGCGGTGCTGAAACCCGTCTTGGAGGAAGCAGAGCCAATTAAGATCTGCTGCACACCAAACCAGTCGTTATCCAGAAGCAAATCGGCGATCACGTAACCGGTCAGAAATAGCGGGAAAAAGATGCAGCGCTGGTCCTCGAGTGCCTGAAGTTGAGCCGGCTCCGACTGGGTGCGTGCGTAATAGTTGTAGAGACCCGGGAGCTCGCTGCGATGGGGCATCGCGTCGGTAAACCCCCGCTCGGAGAGTTCACCCGGCCTCATCACCACATGGCTCGCCATGGGGAAGAACCCGTAAAGCCGCTCGCCGACGGCAATGCCTTCAACATGGCTCGCTATCACCTCGCCAATACCCCACACCGTGACCTTGCCCCAGGGATCTTCCCCGGTGGGATAAAACTGCCAGTATCCAAACAGATCACCTGATGCGGCGTAAGTGACGTTGTTGGCCGTCATCGCAAACTTGTCGATGGCGACCAGTATCTCGCCCTCACCGGGCGTTGGCAGATCACCCTGTACCACTCGAGTGTGGTGATAATCAGATCGGTCGACCCACATTTCCGTGAGCATGGGCATCTCCTACAGCATTATGGGCTCGAGGTAGCGCACGAGCGCTTTAAAACAATTCGAAACGCCTGCCACGGGGCGCGGGCACTGTGTGTTCTTCGGGCAGGGTGCACAAACGCTCCATGCGCGTCACCGAGCCATCAGCATACTCCCATATCAGTTCATCGCCGTCCCGGTAGCGGCGCACCACTCGCGGGCCCCAGCCAAAAGCATAAAAATTGAGGATCTTCTCTTCCCAGATCATGCTCGCCGAGGTGCGCATGCAGTGCGCTTTACCGCCCAGCGTAAACAGGACCGAACCCTCAGTGTCGTTGGTATTGAGCCCGCCTGTGCTGTTGGGACCGTAGTCGTGGATGAGCCCCGCCGCGGTCACAACGACCCGGGAGCCACACTGCTCGACCCGCTCCACATGCCCTACGTGGCCCCCGGATACGCCGCGCCAAAGACCTCGGATGTCATCGGCTTCCGGCGGCAGTGGCTCCGTGCAGGCGGCCAGAATCGGCAAGGGGAAGTGGTCATAGCCGCAGCCCGGCGTGTTGCCCTTGGCAATATCGGCAGCTCGCTTTCCAGAACTATCAAGCACAGGTAGCTCGCAGTAATTGAGCGTCGCGCCATCACCCGCCAGCGTCGCCGGATCCGTCATCAGTGGCGGTCGCGCTGAAAACCAGCCCAGCCAAAAAAGCCATGCGATACCGAGGGCAATGACGATCAAGATGTACTTGATAAGACTTTTCATCTTTCGGTGCTGTCTCTTACATTCAATAAAAAAGGGCGGCCAAGGCCGCCCTTTTCAGAGTCATCAACTCGAGTGATTAAAACTCCCAAGCTGCCTGAATACCCCAGACCTCGCCACGTGCGCGGTACTGAAAGTGAGAGCCTCGCGCCAACGGCACGTCAGCTGCGCCACTTGCGATGAGCTCGTCGCCAATATTTCGGCCGTAAAGCATCAGCATCCAGTTCTCGCCTCGAAGACCCGTGCGGAGGTTAACGAACTCGTAACCTGACTGGACGTCGTTACCGTCAAGGTCACCCGTCATGTAGTAATCGTCAGTGAAGTTAACGT
>CALKHC010000002.1 GCA_938091425.1 uncultured Luminiphilus sp.
CTACCAGGCTGCGCTACACACCGAGGCGCGCAGAATACCAAAACCCCCCATACCGTCCAAGATTGGGGGGGTGTCAATAAATACCCGCCCACTGAGCAATACCTTGACTCAACAGGCTGAAAGCCGCCACCACTGCCATCAACAAAAAGATCAAAAAGAGTGGCTTGAAGGGTTTGCGCTCAACCGAGTTCACCCCGCGCTTCAGAAAGGCGTCGACCTTGGCCTGATCGGCGTCCGAGAGCTTCTTGGCGTCATCAGTATCAGTGGTGGAGTCGGGCTCGGGCACGGTCGGTGTTTTGCTCTGATTCAAAACGCCACTTTATCGGTTACGGATAGCGCTACCAAGCACTCTCAAGTAGCGGCCGCTACTGATTTCTCTCCAGCACACATGATGTTCCTTCGCCTATTGAAGCTGCGCACACTGAGTGACGGCGCAATGGCCGCTCCGAGCGAGCTCGAGGAGGGCGCTCCGCAATGCCCCTTTTTTGAATACATAGCGACCGGTAAATAACACCGATAGGCGTAGACAGTCGACGCATCTGCACCGGGTCGACCCGAAGGTTGGCAATCGATACTCAAGGACAATGAATAACTGGGAGATAATTCCCCACAGTCTGCTGCAGACCATACGGTGGCTGGCGCCGGCGAGCTGCTTACTCTGTCGACATCAGCACAATAGAGCTCGTGCCATCTGTACCGATTGTGAGGCGGCACTCAGCCGAAATCTCTACGCCTGCCAGCGGTGCGCCCTCCCCTTTCAGCCCGCGACTAAATTGGGGCCCAGCCAGCGGGGCAGGCTCGGCTCTACATACGGATCGCGGTGCCGGACCTGCATCCAGACACCACCTCATTTTGTCACCGCACATGCGCCCTACCTCATGTGCACCGGCATGAGAGATCTGATACACCTGTGGAAATTTAAAAATCGACCCCAGCTGACCGGACTGCTGGCTGATATGTTAGTGAGCCAGCTGCCCGCAGGTTGGAGCGACCGGCTAATGGAGCTTGGGGCCGCCCACACCGTGTTGATTCCAATTCCGACACAGTGGCTCAGGCAAGTGCGTCGCGGATTCGATCACACTTGGCTGCTAGCTAATGCCATCCGTTCACAGTGCTCACAGCCCGTTGCCGTAAGACCCTGGCTGCGAAATCGTCACTACCGCCCTGCCCAGCATCGACTGAACAAAAAAAGCCGGCTCGCCGATGCACAGAATCGATTCATCGCCCACCCGGCGATCGCCGGCCGCAGAATTGTTCTGATTGACGACGTGATGACCACCGGCGCAACGGCGCGAGCAGCAGCGCGTGCATGCATTGAGACCGGTGCGCACTCGGTTGCCGTGTGGTGTCTGGCGCGCACTCCAGCGCCTCTCGGCGTGGAGTAACATAGGTCCTTTCATCTCGGGGTGTCCAATGACTCATCCTTTTGAAGGGCTGACACCGGATTGTGTGGTCGACTGCGTTGAGGCGATTGGCTTGCGCAGTGACCTGCGCCTGCTCGCGCTAAACAGCTACGAGAATCGCGTCTATCAGGTGGGCATCGAAGAGGCCGACCCCATCATCGTCAAGTTCTATCGCCCAGGACGCTGGACGCGCGAGCAAATTCTGGAAGAGCATGCCTTTGCGAAGGAGCTTGTCGATAGCGGTCTGTCTGTTATCGCGCCGATGGAGATTGACAATGCCACACTACAGGAGGCTGAGGGCTTTCTGATCGCGGCGTTTCCCCGACGAGGTGGTCATGCACCGGAGCTTGATAATTTTGATCACCTGCTCGGACTGGGTCGTACGCTAGGACGCATGCACGGCGTCGGTCGCTCGGCCGATTTCACGGACCGGATCGATTACACGCTGGAGCGCTGGCTGATCGAACCCCTCGACTATCTCAGTAATGAATGGGTGCCCGATGAGTTGCGTCCCGCCTGGGATAGTTTGGGCAAAGATTTGGTTGATCGTGCGACGCGGCTGATGACCGACTACACACCCAAAGAGGGCATCCGTCTACATGGCGACTGTCATGTAGGCAATATTCTCTGGCGAGATGACATACCGCACTTTGTGGATCTCGACGATTGCGTGACTGGGCCCGCGATTCAGGACTTGTGGATGTTTCTCTCGGGTGATCGCGGGCAAAGAGAACTGCAACTCGCCGAATTAATTGCCGGCTACGAGGAGTTCAACGACTTTGATCCGCGCGAGATCAAATGGATCGAGGCGCTTCGCACCGCCCGGATGGTGTATTACAGCGCCTGGCTCGCGCGGCGCTGGGATGACCCGGCTTTCCCCGCTGCATTCCCGTGGTTTGGACGAGAACGTTACTGGGCCGACCAGATTCTGGCGCTTCGAGAGCAACTGGCTTTACTTCAAGAAGAGCCACTGCGGCTCTTGTAGAGACGGCCAGACTTAGCTGATGCTCGCTCAGCCGCCCCGACGAGCTCCGGGATAAATCAATGTCCACACCCAGAACCAGAAGCGGTTTTCCCCTAGCACGTACCGGTCAAGCTCTTTGAACTGTTGCGCGGTTTTGTCAGGATCGGCATAGAGATCGCTACGTGTGTAGCGAGGCGTATCTGGATCGAGGGTTTTCACCACCTTTGCGGGATTACCAGCGACCACCACATTGGCCGGGACGTCGCCGGTGACAACTGCCCTGGCAGCGACCACGCTGTTATCACCAATCGTGACGCCTTTCAGGACAGTGGCATGATCGCCAATCCAAACGTTATTGCCCAGCCTGACCGGCGTCGCCTCAGCCGAACGATCAACGCGGTCGTACAGGCCGTGCCAATCTGAATCAGTAATGTAGGCGCCATTGGCGAGCATGCACCCATCGCCCAGTGCGATGTCATCGCTGGCACTGATGCGGGAACCCGGGCTCATCAGGCAAGCATTGCCGAGGGTGATGCGGCCCTGCCCCACTTCACGCCCCCACACACCAATCTGGACCCGCTGACTGGCGGTGTTGATGGCGGTAAAGGAGTGGCCGATGTGGATGTTTGGCCCCGATATATCGACATACCAAGGCGCCATGATGGTCGCGTGGGCACCGAGGTGAGCACATCGGGGGCGCACAAACCACTGAATCCAGGCCGCGCGGAAAGTGAGGTAGGTGCGTTTGACCCAGTAAGGGCGGAGATCTTCGCGCATGCGTTCAGTATTGACCAGACAGGCTCGGGTAGCGGGGTATGATGGCAAGGTGACTGTCTCTCCGCAAACAAATCAACCTGACCTCACTGCGCCGGCACTCACAACGGACCAGCTGGGACCGCACCCAGACCTCAAAGAGATTGTCCAGCACCATGAACGGCACCCATGGCGCAAACCCTGCCCCGCGCATACGAGGGCTGCGTTCGAGCAACTGTTCGACCGGCTTCAGCGCGAGCAGAGACCCCTGATCCTCGATTCGTTCTGTGGCACTGGCATGAGCACGGCGCTCATTGCGGAAGCGCATCCGGACGCGCTGGTGGTAGGCATCGATCAGTCCGCACACCGGCTGGCAAAACATCAAGCCACCGGAGCGCGAAATTACCTGCTGCTCCGCGCTGAAGCCGAGCCGCTTTGGTCTTGCCTTGCAGAGGCCGACATCACACTGCAGAGCCATTGGCTGCTGTACCCAAACCCCTGGCCCAAAGCCGCCCAAATCAAAAAAAGAGTTCACGGGCACGGCGCTTTTCCCGTGCTGTCCAGACTCGGTGGCGCGCTGGAACTCCGCACCAACTGGGATATTTTTGCGCAAGAGTTCTGTCAGGCGGCCGCCCTAATTGGCATCAATGGTGAGACAGAATCCTTTATCCCCAACTCACCGATGACTTTGTTTGAACGAAAGTATTGGGATCGCGGCCATACCCTGTGGCGTTTTCGAGGTAAATGCGTCAACTAGCTAAGAATCGGCTAAAGCGCTAACCTTCGCCTCCCTGCAAGGAAGCCCCGAGGGGCGCGGAGCAGATCCGATGACAGCCACGCAGCGCGACGGCATCAAGCAAATGCAGAACGGTGATCCCATTTGGGAGCGCATCTGCAGCGAAACCCGCGAGGCCGCTGCGGTCGAGCCTATTTTGGCGAGTTTCCTGCATGCGACCATCCTCAACCATGAGGAGCTAGAGTGTTCGCTGAGCTTTCATTTGGCCAATCTGCTCGACAACCCGTCCGCACCGGCAATGATGCTGCGCGAGCTGATCCTTGAGGCGCTTCGCGATGACAGCGATATCAGGGGCGCGATCCGGGATGATCTGAACGCCATTCTCGATCGGGATTCAGCCTGCCACGAGCTCTATATCCCCTTTTTGTACTTCAAGGGCTTTCAGGCGCTGCAAATTCACCGCATCGGCCACTGGCTGTGGACACACGACCGACAACCACTGGCGCTGTTCTTGCAGAGCCAGATGTCACGACAATTCGGTATCGATATTCACCCCGCAGCGCGTTTTGGCCACGGCATCATGCTGGACCACGCCACTGGATTGGTTGTTGGTGAAACCGCCGTTGTTGGCAACCGTGTATCGATTTTGCAGTCGGTCACGCTGGGCGGTACCGGCAAAGAAGATGGCGACCGTCACCCCAAGATCGGTGACGGCGTGCTGATCAGTGCGGGTGCGAAGATCTTGGGCAATATCCACGTAGGAGAGGGCGCCAAAGTAGGCGCGGGATCGGTCGTCCTACAGGACGTGCCGGCACACACCACCGTGGCGGGCGTCCCGGCGAAAGTCGTCGGCAAGCCCACCACCAACTCTCCGGCGCTCGATATGGATCACGCCATCCCCGATTCTCAGTGGTAAGCGGGCGAGAGCTCCACCACTGCATCGACCATCGCAGCCACATGCTCGGGATCAATGCCGGGAGTGACACCGTGGCCCAGATTAAAGACGTGACCGCTGCCCTCGCCGAATGCACTGAGAATCTGACCGACCTCTGAGCGAATCCGCTCCGGCGACGCATTGAGCAGCGTCGGGTCCATATTGCCCTGTAGACAGACTTTGTCACCAACCCGCGCACGGGCTTCGCCAATATCGGTGGTCCAATCAAGTCCTACGGCATCGGCACCGCAGTCGGCAATTGCTTCAAGCCACTGGCCACCACCCTTGGTAAAAACAATGACCGGCACACGTCGCCCCTCGGCCTCTCTGGGTAATTGATCAATAATCTCGGTCATATACTGAAGCGAGAATTCGCGATAGGCAGCATGGCTGAGCGAGCCACCCCAGGTGTCAAAAATCTGCAGCGCCTGCGCTCCGTTGCGCACCTGTTCAGACAGATAAACCGCTACCGACTTCGCCAACTTCGACAGCAGCTGATGCATCACCTCGGGCTCATTGAAGGCCAGTGATTTCACCTTGGCAAAATCTTTACTGGAGCCGCCCTCCACCATGTAAGTCGCCAACGTCCAAGGGCTGCCGGCGAAACCGATCAACGGAATACTGCCTTTGAGTTCTTTGCGAATCAGCGCCACCGCGTCCATTACGTAGCCAAGCTCATTGGCTGCGCGATCGGGATCCAATGCGTCGATCTCCGCCGCGGAGGAAATAGGCCGCTCAAACCGCGGGCCCTCACCCTCAGAAAAATAAAGGCCCAAGCCGAGCGCATCGGGCACCGTCAAAATATCGGAGAACAAAATCGCCGCGTCCATGGCATAACGCCTGAGCGGTTGTAATGTGACTTCGCAAGCCATTTCAGGGTTGGTGCAGAGCCCCATGAAACTACCCGCCTCAGCGCGGGTCTCGCGGTATTCGGGAAGATAGCGGCCCGCCTGACGCATCATCCATAGTGGGGTTCGGTCCACAGGCTCGCGCATCAGGGCGCGGAGGAACCGGTCATTTTCCAAGCTGGCCATGCTATCGACTCTCTCTTTACTATCTCTTTGGTTTTATCTTTCTGATCTATTTTTTTATCTTTCTGTTTCTGATCGTTTTATTTCTGTTCTTCGTGTTGTTATGACTTCGCGAATTGAACGCCCCGGGTACGAGAAATCACTGTTCTGCAGTGTAACCTCGGTGGCCGGGCCAACACGACCCGCCCCGATCACACCTGCAAATAATCCAGTATCCCCTCGGCTGCCTGACGACCTTCCCAGATAGCGGTCACCACCAGATCAGATCCGCGCACCATATCACCGCCGGCGAAGATCTTAGGATTCGCCGTTTGGAACTTGTACGTCTGGTGTTCGGGCGCGATCACACCGTCCCAGTCATTGCAGGTAACGCCTGCCTCCGAGTACCAATCTGCCGGGCTAGGCTGAAATCCGAATGCCATAATGATGGCGTCAGCCTCGATCACCATCTCGCTCCCCGGCACGGCTTCCGGACGGCGACGGCCATCTGGCCCGGGCTCGCTGAGCTGCGTTTCAACGACTTTGACCCCGATGGCCTCACCGAAGTAATCCATCACCTCGATCGGCTGCCGGTTGAACAAAAACTGTACGCCCTCTTCCTTAGCGTTCGCTACCTCTCGACGAGATCCCGGCATATTCTCTTCATCGCGACGATAGACACAGTAGACGCGGTCCGCCTGCTGCCGCACGGCAGTCCTGACACAGTCCATCGCGGTGTCGCCGCCACCGAGGACCACCACCGTCTTTTCCTTGAGGTCGATGAACTCCTCAGGCTCACGAGGGTAGTCCATTTTTTCATTCACATTGGCGATCAAATAATCGAGCGCTTTATAGACGCCCGGCAAATCCTCGCCGGGGAACCCCCCCTCCATCGCCTTGTAGGTTCCCATTCCTAAAAAAACGGCGTCGTAGTCAGCCAGCAGTTGATCAATAGTGATATCGCGGCCAATTTCGGTATTCAGCTGGAACTCGATCCCCATACCCTCAAAGACCTCGCGGCGACGCTCCATCACCTGCTTCTCGAGCTTGAACTGCGGAATACCGAAGGTCAGAAGACCACCGATTTCAGGGTAACGGTCGAAGACCACCGCCTTCACGCCGTTGCGAGTCAGGATATCCGCGCAACCCAAGCCGGCGGGGCCCGCACCAATGATCGCAACGCTCTTATCGGTAGGCACCACGTCAGACAGGTCAGGCCGCCAGCCCATGGCCAAAGCGGTATCCGTGATGTACTTCTCGGAGTTACCGATCGTCACGGCGCCGAACCCGTCGTTCAGAGTACAGGCTCCCTCACAGAGCCGGTCTTGCGGGCAGACGCGACCACAAACCTCGGGCAGGGTATTGGTTTGATGACTGAGTTCTGCCGCCTCAAACAGGTTGCCCTCAGCCAGCAGCTTGAGCCAATTGGGAATGAAATTGTGCACGGGGCACTTCCATTCACAATAGGGGTTGCCACACTCTAGACACCGGTGGGACTGCTCAGCGGCCTGCACTTGGGTGTACGGATCATAGATCTCTACGAAAGCCTCGGTTCGCGTCTCCATATCCTTTTTGCCAGGATCCTTGCGGTCGACATCCAGAAACTGAAACGGATTGGCCAATCGAGTACTCATGGGTCATGCCTCAGTCTGTATCCCGCAAACGCGAGAGCAGCTGGTTAATGTCGGCGGCCTTTGGCTTTACGAGCCAGAATTTGCCGACGTAATCCTCAAAGTTGTCGAGCAGGTGCGCGCCCCACTCCGAGCCTGTCTCGGTCACAAACTCGCGAATATTGTCACGCAGGAAGTGTCGGTGCGCCTCCATAGACTCGGCGGCCACACGGTGAATCTCCACCAGCTCACTGTTGTAATGATCAATAAAGGCGCGGTCCTCGTCGAGCACAAATGCCAGACCCCCTGTCATCCCCGCGCCAAAGTTCACGCCAGTGGCGCCCAGCACGGTGATCAGGCCGCCGGTCATGTATTCACAACAGTGGTCACCCGCACCTTCAATCACGGCGTGCGCACCCGAGTTACGCACCGCGAAGCGCTCGCCTGCAACACCCGCTGCAAACAGGCGGCCACCGGTAGCGCCATACAAACAGGTATTGCCAATGATGCTGGTCTGGCGACTCTCAAACCGGCTGCCCTCAGGCGGCGCAATCACCAGTTTGCCGCCGGCCATACCTTTGCCGACGTAGTCGTTGCAGTCGCCTCGCAGATACATATGAAGACCACCAGCATTCCACACACCAAAACTTTGCCCTGCGGTACCGGTGAGCTGCACCGTAATTGGGTTGGCCTCCATACCGGTATTGCCATGACGCCTGGCAATCTCACCCGAAAGGCGCGCACCAATCGAGCGATCACAATTGGTCACGGCGTAGGAGAACGTGCCGCCACTCGCCGCTTCGATGGCGGGCAACATATCTGCCACCATCACGCTGGCTTTCTCCGCGGTATCGAAGGGGTCGTTGCTGGTCACCTGACAGAACTGAGGCTGATCTGCGGCCTCCTCATCAATCCAAAGAATGGGGCTCAAGTCGAGACTCTGCTGTTTGGCAGTCTCGCCCGGCAGGCACTCAAGCAGATCGACGCGGCCAATCAGCTCCTCTAGGCTCCGCACCCCAAGCTTGGCCAACCACTCGCGGGTTTCCGTCGCCACAAAAGTGAAGAAATTCACCACGCGCTCGACGTCCCCGACAAAGTGAGCCTGGCGGAGTTGGGCATTCTGAGTCGCCACACCGGTCGCGCAGTTGTTAAGGTGGCAAATGCGCAAGTACTTGCAGCCCATAGCCACCATGGGAGCCGTGCCAAAACCGAAACTCTCAGCACCCAAAATCGCCGCCTTGACCACATCAAGGCCCGTCTTCATTCCACCATCGGCCTGCACCCGCACCTTGCCCCGTAAACGGTTGCCGCGGAGGGTTTGATGCACCTCGGCAATGCCTAATTCCCAAGGGGAGCCGGCGTAGCGGATCGACGTCAAGGGACTGGCAGCCGTACCGCCGTCGTAGCCCGAGATCGTGATCAGATCAGCGTAGGCCTTAGTCACACCTGCCGCGATCGTCCCCACCCCGGGTTCCGATACCAGTTTCACCGACACCAACGCATCAGGATTGACCTGCTTCAAATCAAAAATGAGCTGGGCCAGATCCTCAATCGAGTAAATATCGTGATGCGGTGGCGGCGAGATCAACGTGACGCCCGGCACCGAGTAACGCAGCCGCGCGATCAGGTCATTCACCTTACCTCCCGGCAGCTGACCGCCCTCACCGGGTTTGGCGCCCTGAGCAACTTTGATCTGGAGCACCTCGGCGTTTACCAGGTAGTGCGGGGTCACGCCAAAGCGACCCGACGCAATTTGTTTGATCTTGGAGACCCGATCCGTGCCGAAGCGATTCGGGTCCTCGCCCCCCTCACCACTGTTGGAGCGCGCGCCGATCTGATTCATACCCATCGCCAGCGCCTCGTGAGCCTCAGGCGACAAAGCTCCTAACGACATGCCCGCCGAGTCAAACCGGCGCAGAATATTGTCAATCGGCTCCACCTCATCGAGAGGTACAGGCGAGTCCGGCAACTTGAGCGCCAACAGATCACGCAGCGCGGCTACCGGCCTGTCGTTGCAGTGACTCGCATACTGCTGGTAGTCCGCGTAATCTCCACTGACCACAGCGGACTGCAGGCTCATCACCACGTCGGGGTTATAAGCGTGGTACTCACCGCCATGCACATACTTAAGCAAACCGCCCTGATCGAGAGACTTGCGCCGTGAACGCGCACGATTCGCCACCTGCCACTGGTCTTTCTCCAGCTGATCGAGGGTCACACCGCCAATACGCGACGTCACGCCGGTAAAGGCAATATCAACCAGTTCACTGTCCAGACCGACCGCCTCAAAAAGCTGGGCGCCGCGATAGGAGTTCACCGCCGAAATGCCCATCTTTGACATGATTTTCAGCAGACCCTTGTTGATGCCCTTACGGAAATTCTTCTGGCATAGCTGGGGGTCACCGAGCAGCTCACCTCTTGTCAATAAATCTTCGATCACGCTGTACGCCAAATAAGGGTGTACTGCAGTTGCACCGAAGCCCAGTAGGCAGGCCACATGGTGTGAGTCTCTGGCGCTACCAGATTCGATCACCAAATTGCACTCGGCACGCAGCCCGACGCGAATCAGGTGATGATGAACAGCACCCGTGGCCAAGAGGCTATGCATAGGAACACGGCTCTCGCCAATATTCCGGTCTGAGAGAATCAGAATGGTCTTACCCTCGCGAACCGCTGCCTCGGCACTTGAGCAAACCGCCTCGAGGGCTTGGCGCAGGCTGGCTTCGGCCGGCTCGTAGGTGGCGTCTACCATCACAGCGGTAAAGTCCTCTTCCGCCAGCGCCGCAATATTCTTGAATTTGGACTGAGACAGGACCGGCGATGTCAGGCTAATGCGCCGGGCGTGATCGACTGATTCCTCAAAGATATTGCGCTCCGACCCCAGATCGACTTCGAGGGACATGACAATCGACTCGCGAAGCGGGTCGATCGGTGGGTTGGTAACCTGAGCAAATTTCTGGCGGAAATAGTCGTAGAGCGAACGCTCCTGTCGCGACAGGACCGCCATGGGGGTGTCATCGCCCATGGACCCCACCGCCTCGTTACCCGATTCCGCCAGTGGTCTGAGTACCTGATCCCGCTCTTCAAAACTGACCTGAAACATTTTCTGATACACATCCAACTCAGCGCCAGAAATCGCGGCAACAGGCTCTCCGGTGTAGCTGCCCTCGATCAGCCGAGCGTTTTGTCGCAGCCATTTTTTATAGGGTTGGCGAGTTTTCAGTAGCTCATCAATGTCCTTGGTGTGCAGAACTTTGCCTTCCTGAGTATCGACCACAAGAATCTGACCTGGGCCGACCCGACCCTTGGCAATCACCTGCTCGGGCTGATAGCCATGGGTACCGACTTCCGAGGCCAACGTGATAAAGCCATCGTCAGTCGTCACCCAGCGCGCTGGGCGAAGCCCATTGCGGTCCAGCAAACAACAGGCATAGCGCCCGTCTGTAAGCACGATGCCTGCCGGACCATCCCAGGGCTCCATGTGCATCGCGTTGTATTGGTAGAACGCCTTCAGATCGGGGTCGATGCCCTCTATGTTTTGCCAAGCGGGCGGAATCAGCATGCGCAGTGCACGCGGCAATTCGACTCCGCCGGTGGTGAGGAGCTCAAGCATATTATCCAGACTGGACGAGTCCGAGCCCTCGGTGTTCACCAATGGCAACAAAGCCTGCAGATCAGGGAGCAGCGGCGAATCAAATTTGACACTGCGCGCCCGCGACCAGCTGCGATTACCTTCGATGGTATTGATTTCACCATTGTGGGCCAGCATGCGAAAAGGTTGCGCCAGAGGCCAGCGCGGCAATGTATTGGTGGAGAAGCGCTGGTGGAAAACGCAAATAGCGGTCTCCAGCGCGGGATTATGCAGGTCGGGGTAAAACCGCTCCAGGTCTGCCGGCATCACCAAGCCTTTATATGAGACCACCCGGTCAGAGAGACTGCAGATGTAGAAATCAGGGTCACTCTGCAGCGCCATTTCAGCGCGTCGCCGCGCAGTGAATAGCTTGCCCAGGCAGCGCTCATGGTCGATCCCACTGGCATCGACAAATACCTGTTCAATCCTTGGTAACTGATCTAGCGCGATCTCGCCACATACGCTTTCATCGATGGGGACTTTCCGCCAGCCAAACACCGGCAGCCCCTCGGCAGTCAGCGCGGCCTCCATGGCATCACGGGATGCCTGCTGCAACGCCTTATCTCGACTCAAAAAGAGCATGCCCACTGCATAGTGCTCTCCAAGGTCGACATTGAGTGTGGCTTTGGCCTCGGCGCGCATGAAGGTGTCAGGCATCTGCAGTAGCAAGCCGCAACCATCCCCGGTGCGACCATCCGCGGCAATCCCGCCGCGATGGGTCATACAGGTCAGCGACTCAATCGCCGTTTGTAACAGGCGATGACTAACCTCGCCCTCAATGTGAGCGATCAGACCAAAGCCACAGTTGTCCCGGAATTCTTCGGGACGGTAGAGTCCGCGAGAGGGTGCCGACCTTCGACCGGCACCGCCCGCTGCTACAGCATGATTCATAAACCGTTTCGCTTCTGAACCGGCGCACAACACCGGCGAAACCGCTCCTTACGGAGCAAGAACAAAAGGGGGCGTAGTGTACACGCCCAAAAAGGAGCGCTCAATTGGCGCAAACTTCGCCGATCAGGCGTCGATCACGCGGGCAATATCGTCTTCCGTGACGTTTTCAGTCACCACTGCTTCGCCCAATTGCGACAGCATAATATAGCGAACTTTTCCGCCGCTCACTTTTTTGTCGCTGCCCATGGCCTCCAACAGTGCTTGAGCCGTCATATCTGCCGGGAGGCTGACCGGTAAACCCACCGCCTGATTGAGAGCCATCAGGTCGTCTACCACCCGAGACTCGAGCGTGCCCTGAAGGACGGACAGCCGACTGGCCAGCACCATTCCCGCTGCCACCGCCTCCCCGTGGAGCCACTCACCATAACCCTGAATACGCTCAATAGCGTGGCCAAAGGTGTGTCCAAAATTCAGATGCGCGCGCACCCCCCCCTCACGCTCATCGGCTGCAACGACGGCCGCCTTGATGGCGCAGCTTCGCTCAATGGCAAACGCCAGCGCGGTTGCATCTCGGCTATTCAGCGCCTCAGCATTAGCTGTCAGCCAGACAAAAAACTCAGCATCGCGGATTAGACCGTACTTGATGACCTCGGCAAGTCCTGCCGCGAACTCTCTGGCTGGTAAAGTGGATAGCGTGTCGAGGTCAATCACTACCTGCCGCGGTTGGTGGAAGGCACCGATCAGATTCTTACCCATCGCGTGATTCACGCCCGTCTTGCCACCGACCGAAGAATCCACCTGAGCCAGTAGCGTGGTCGGCACCTGCACGAAATCCGCTCCACGTAAAAAGCAAGCAGCTGCAAATCCCGTCATATCACCCACAACACCGCCTCCGAGGGCGACAAACAGGCTGCTTCGCTCATGCTTGTTTTGCAACGCCGCATCGAGTATCTGCTGGATAGACGTCATGTCTTTGTGCGCCTCGCCTGCCGACAACACCACCTCGGTCAACTGGCCGGCTCCGATTAGCGCTGCTTTGACAGCCTCACCGTACAGCGGGCCCACCTGATCATCTGTCACCAGGATCACCCCTCTCCCCTCGACCAAAGGCTGCCAGATCGACGCATCCGCAATCAGCCCATGGCCAATCTGGATTGGATAGCTCCGGTTCGCTGTGGCCGAGGCGAGATCAACATAAAGTGTGTGCAACAGCTCTGGCATGGAAAAAGAATTCCCGGTCAGTTATTTACCATCTTGGTCGGGGATCAGTCCGCGCTCACACAGTGTCGCCTGAATGTGCCGGGCCACTTTGCGGGCGTTACTGCCGCCAGCCGAGATGATGACATCTGCAAGCGTCCTGTAAAGCGGCTCGCGCTCCGCCATCAGCTGTTTTAGCGTCTCCTCACGGTCTCCTTGCTGAAGCAGCGGCCTACCCTCACCTGATCCAGTTCTCTTCAGCTGTTGCGCCACAGACACATTGAGAAAGACGACCAACCCCGCGCGCGCCATCATTTCCCGGTTTTCGGCCGCCAGTATCGCGCCGCCACCGGTGGCGATGACCGCTCCGGGGTGCTCGACAAGATCCTTGATTACCGCGGTCTCGCGTCGGCGAAAGCCGGTCTCGCCTTCGACGTCAAAGATCCAGGGAATATCAGCGCCGGCCCGGGATTCAATCTCGGCATCGGAGTCAATAAAAGAACAACCCAGTAAATCGGCCAAGTGCCTGCCAACAGTCGACTTGCCTGAGCCCATGGGCCCAACCAGGAAAAGCCGCAGACCCCCGGCGCCGTCAGACATGACTCTGCCCGTCAATTCACCAGCGCTTCAGAAAGAATTCTGGGCGTGATGAAAATCAGCGTCTCGGTCTTCTGCTGGGAGTTGGCAGTGCTCTTGAACAGATTTCCAACGTACGGAATATCTCCCAAGAAAGGCACCTTCTCTACCTTCACCAGCTCCTCGTTTTTAAACACCCCACCCAACACAACAGTCTCGCCATTGCCGACCAATACTTGGGTCGTCAACTCAGTGGTATCAATGGTGGGAATAAAACCACCGTTGCCACTTGGCACCAAAGCGCCTACCGAGTCCTGGTTCACCACCAGATCGAGCAAGATGCGATCGTCCGGCGTGATATTGGGGGTGACGTCGAGTTTCAATACCGCCTCTTTGAAAGCGGTAGTGGTCGCACCAGACGCGGCACCTTCCTGATACGGGATTTCTGTACCTGACTTGATACTCGCCTTCTGTTTGTCGCCCGTGATGACCTTGGGCTGCGAGACCACTTCCCCCTCTCCGGACGCCTCAAGAGCCGACAGCTCGGCTGTCAGAAATAGGTCCGTCGAGGTAAAGCCCACGGCAAATCCGGAGGTGCCTTCAGCTACACCGAGATCAACAAAGGGGGCTGAGGGCATATCGACCCGACCACCACCAATGAGCTGATTATTGAGACTGGTCACGCTAGCCGTATCGCCGGCGATCGACGTGAACTTGTCGCCCTCTACATTGAGGTAACCGCCCCCCCAACGAATGCCCAGCTGCTCATCAATGTTAGTTTGAGCAATGACAATGCGGGCCTCGATCATCACCTGCCTGATCGGTATATCAACCTTCTCTATCAGGTCCCTGATCTCCGCCAGTTTTGCAGTGGTATCAGTCACCACGATCGAGTTGGTGCGCTCATCAACCACAACAGAGCCACGCTCTGAGATCAGCGAGCCGCCCTCCTCGGACCCGGCTTCAAAGAGCTCTACCACGTCGATCGCCTTGGCATAGCGAATGCGGATAAACTCAGATTGCAGCGGTGCCAGCTCCGCTAATTGCTTGTTAGCCTCAATCTCCTGACGCTCTCGCTCCGCGATTTCCTGAGCGGGTGCAACCATCAACACGTTGCCGATCTGTCGGCTGTCGAGCCCGCGGGTTTTCAGCACCAGATCCAACGCTTGATCCCAAGGGACGTTTTGTAAGCGCAGCGTGATGCTCCCGGTCACAGAGTCCGACGCCACCAAATTCAGTTCGGTAAAATCCGCGATCAACTGCAGCACTGCGCGCACTTCAATGCTTTGAAAGTTCAGCGAGATGCGATCGCCTACATAGTCAAACTCGTTCAACCGCTCACGCTTTGCTTCTTCACTCAGCGCAGCGACCGCAAGAATATATTCATCACCAGTCTGGTAAGCAATATAGTCATACAAACCATCCGCCCGCAGCTTAAGCTTGGTGCCACGGTCCGTGGTGCTGACTTCAATCCCCTGAACGGGGGTGGCGAAATCTGTGACATCAAAGCGTCGAATCAACGACTCACGAATATTAGTGTCAAGAAACTGCAGGATAATGTCGCCCCCTTCACTGAAAATACTGGCATCAACCGCTGCGTTGGTCAGGGTCAGAATCAAGAGCCCCTCGCCGTCAGGTGAACGCTGAAATGCGAGATCCGTGATTTCCGATACCACGCGTTCGACGCGGTTGGCGTCCGTTCGCAAAATGTCGGTGGCCGCAGAGGCCGCCATGGTTTGCCCGCCATCCTGTCCGACCGTCAGCGTCAGTTGACGCCCAGACACCGAGCTTTCGAAGGGCACCAGATCAACAAGATTAACGATCATTCGGGTGCGATCACCCGACTCCAATACCATGACGCTGGTCGCGTTGGCTTGCGAGAGGGTGTAGCGCTTTTGCTCAAGACGACTCTGCGTATCTGGGAAATCGAGCACGATCCTCGCCGGCTCCTCGATAGTGTAGCTCTCAATATCTGCCGAGGGTGGCTCGCTGAAGGTCAGCCGCACCTCCAGCTGGGCGCCGGGTTTTGCGGTAAAGGCGATATCCTCGATCATCACAGGTGCCGCGGCCGTCGCGAGGCTCCAGAAACAGCCCACCAGCGAGCTGATCCAACCCGCCAGTAAAGCGCCATTGCACCTATTTGGGTTCGCTCTCATCATGCTTTAGTCTCCCTCGCTCACATCCCTGAGAGCTCAATGGTTCTGGGTCGCTCTACCCAGCCGTCCTCGGTTCCGTCCGGGACGATTTCGATTACGGCGACAAACGTATCGCCCATCTCTACGATCCTACCGTGATCCCGCCCCACAAAATTACCTACTTGCACGCGATGAATACCGCCGTCTGGGTCCTTGATCAACGTCCAATCCTGACCGGCGCGCTCTAGCGAGCCCACCATCAATAGAGAATCCAGTGTGAAACGCTCCAAGTATTCCTTTGGCCGATTATTGTCCGGGCGCAATGCGGCGCGAGACGACAGTGCTGCCAACTGCCTGATATCTACCGGGCGGTCAAACGGACTGCGCAGAGTGGTGGCCGCATAGGCAAACGCTTCGTATGCCTTGAACGTCGGGATTGGCTCAATCACGCCACCGGGGCGAGCGAGCTTGTCTGCCATAAAGGCATCAAGATCACTAAAGCCGCTGTCCCCACAAGACACTAGCCATGGCAACAGTACCAGCGGGCTCAGTGAGCGTCGCACTGTTCTCATCATCTCAAAGCCCATCGTCTTCCTCCCGGTAACGATAGGTCTTGGCCAAAATGCTCATCTCCAGCATTGGCGCGGCTTCACTGTCGATGGCAATCTCAAAGTCATGCAATGTCACGATACGAGGCAAGCCCGCCATGCCCGATATGAAGGCACCCAAGTCGTGATAAGAACCCACCGCTTCGATGGCGATGGGCAGCTCTATGTAGAAGGTTTGCGCTTGCTCATCCAATAAATCAATCCGCTGAATGCTCAGGCCATTGAGTTCGCCTTTGTCGGTGATGTCCTCCAGCAGCCCCGGCACCTCTGTCTCGGATGGTAGCTGTGCCACCAGAGCACCGAAGCGCTGCTCCATCTCCACAAGCTGCGCCTTGTACGCCTCCAGGTTAGCGGCCTCAAAAGCCTTCTTCTCGAAATCCTGCCGTAGCGTCTGCTCTTCTTGCTCTACACCCCCCAACTGGATGTTCAGATCGTCAACATGCAAGTAAAAGCCCGCGACCAGGATCACGGCATAGAGCAAAGTGAGCACGATGCCCTTAAGGACCAGCGGCCAACTGCCAATATTCTCCATGTCCAGATCAGCGAGATCGAACTCGTTCAGCGCCTTGAATTGCTCAGAGAGGTTCATAGCGACAGCGCCTCCGCACCCTGAGGTAACTGCAAATTCACCGTCAATTTAAAGGTAGTAGCCTGCTCACCGTAATCAGGGGCGGCCTGCACAGCATCAAGATTGGGGTTCTCAAGCCAGTCCGACGCATCGAGTCTGCGCATCAAGCTCGACACCCGGTTATTGGACTCGGCGACACCCTCTATGGACACCACATTCGCTTTCGTTTCCAGTGAGGTATAGAACACCCCATCAGGCACCGTTCTGACGAGCTGGTCCAGCAGCCTGACAATCACCGGACGATTACCCTGAAGCGCCTGAATCACCCGCATGCGTTCAATCAATTGGTTGCGCTTGCGCTGCAGATCACGGATCTCAGCTACCTCCTGATCGAGCAGTGCGATCTGAGTGCGCAGGTATTGGTTGCGCGACTGTTGGTAATCAATCCGGCTATTCACCGCCAGATCCCAAAACAGTACAGACAGCGCCGCACCCGCCAAAGTCGCGCCCAAGCCCATCAAGAATTGTTTTTTGCGTTCCTGCCTGCGCGCTTCGCGCCAGGGCAACAGATTAATGTTGGCCATCAGCGAATACTCCGCATGGCAAGACCACAGGCCACCATCATGGCGGGGGCGTCTTTAGCCAGCGCTTGCGCATTCACCCGAGAGCCCACCGACATGTCTGCAAAGGGGTTGGCAACAATAGTAGGCGTACTCAACCGCTCCTCAATGATTTCTGCCAGCCCGCCGATAGCCGCAACACCGCCACACAGGACAACGCAATCAAGCTCGGTGTATTCGCTGGAAGAGAAGAAAAATTGCAGCGAGCGAATGACCTGCTGAACCACCGCTTCTCGGAAAGGCTCCAGCACTTCGCGCTCATAATCGTCGGGCAATCCGCCCTGCTTTTTAGCACGACCGGCCTCTTCAAATGAGAGGTCGTAACGATTCATGATTTCGTCAGTGAGCTGCTTACCACCAAACAGCTGCTCTCGGGTGTAGACACTCTCGTTGCCAGCAAAGACTGACAGGGTAGTCATGCTTGCACCGATGTCGACCATCGCGATCGTCTCTGGCGCTGTCACGGGCAATTGCGATCGTAGAAGCGCCAACGCGCGCTCCATGGCAAAGACCTCAACGTCGATAATCGCGGGTTTCAGGCCGGCCACTTGCAGCGCATCGACTCGCGACTCAATGGTCTCCTGTCGACAGGCCGCCAGCAGCACATTAACCTGATCATCACGACCCATGGCCGGGCCCAACTCTTCAAAATCAAGGGCCACTTCATCCAAGGGATATGGAATATATTGGTCTGCTTCGACCGTCAGCTGCGCCTCGAGGTCCTCCTCTGACAGACCAGCGGGCATGGCGATGGTCTTAATAATGACCGCTGAGCCCGAGACGGCGGCAACTGCCTGCTGGGCGCGGGTTTTGGAGCGGATAACGAGGTCATTGATCAAACCACCGACGACATCGATTTGATTGACGTTTTTCTCTACCACGGCCTCGGGAGGCAACGGTGCTACCGCATAACTCTCAACGCGATATCGGTCGCCGTTGCGGCTCAACTCCAGCAGCTTGACCGTGGTCGAACTGATGTCGATGCCGAGCACCTGCGATGTTTTGGCAGTGCCAAATCCCCTCAACACTTGTCATTCCTTTGCGTGTGTCGATGTCCCCCGGAAGGGCCCCAATTTGTCCAGCACTCAATACTACGATGGGCACCTTAATTTATGGCCCGCCAAAGTCGGTAAAAGGTCACTTAACACCAGCAATTGTGTGAAATCTCCGCAAAAGCCTTGATATGTTTGCGTTCCTAGGTCGCGTGATGATGGGCGCACTTACCGGATGCCACGCATAAGCCCGACCTGAGAGACAACACGCCGGAGAGTGCAAGGGTGCCAAAAGCCAGAAAAGTGATGCGATACAGCGCGCTGATTGCCTGCGCGGCAATCTGGTGGCTGGCAGGGCTTTATCTTTACCTTAGCCCAAACCTTCCAGAAGAAAGTGCCCTTCGCAACATCACATTACGTACCCCCATGCGTGTACTCAGCCGTGATGGCGCACTCATCGGGCAGTTCGGGGAGCAGAAGCGAAAGCCGCTGCAGTTTGAGCAGATCCCACAAAGCTTTATCGATGCGCTGCTGGCTGCTGAGGACGACGGCTTTTTCGAACACGGCGGCATCGAACCACTGAGTCTGATGAGGGCGGTCTCAGAGTTATTACTCACCGGCAAAAAAGGTAGCGGCGGCTCAACCCTAACAATGCAGGTGGCGAGAAACTATTTCCTGACGCTGGATCAGACCTTCCTGAGAAAGTTCACTGAAATCTTGTTGGCGTTTCAGATCGAGGCCCGACTCAGCAAAGAGGAAATTTTTGAGCTGTACGTCAACCGGGTCTTCCTCGGTCACCGTGCCTATGGCTTTGAGGCCGCGGCCGAGACCTACTACGGCAAGCCCCTCGCGGAACTCACGCTCGCTCAACACGCCATGCTGGCCGGGGTACCTAAGGCGCCGTCTCGCAATAACCCGCTGACTAATCCTGAAAAAGGTAAGGTCCGTCGGGACTGGATTCTGGGTCGCATGGCCAGCCTCGGCGTGATCAGTAAAGCTGAACAAGTCGCAGCACAGAATACGCCCGTCACCGCCTCATTTTATGGGCAAGTGGTCGAAGTCGATGCCGATTACATCGCGGAGATGGTCCGTCGCGAAATGGTCGAGCGCTTTGGTAACGCCGCCTACAACGACGGTTATGTGATCTACACCACTGTTGAAGCCGAATTGCAGCAGGCGGCCCACGATGCGCTGCTTAGCGGACTGAGAACCTACGATTGGCGGCATGGCTGGCGAGGGCCGGAGCGACGCCTTGCGCCGCGTGAGGGCGAATCGCCTGAAGAAACCCTAGGGCGCTGGCAGGAGGCTTTGCGCGACATGCCAACCATCGCCAAACTGCCACCAGGCATTGTCACCGCGGTCGGAGACGCGGCCGTGTCGGTGCTGCTCAAGTCCGGAGAAGCGATCGCCTTATCATGGGAGGAAGACCTCGCGAAAGTGCGGCAGTATCGCTCGGTGAATCAAACGGCGGCGCCAGAGAGCACCCCTGCGCAGCTTTTGGCCCCAGGTGATCTCATTCGCGTTCGCGAGACAGCTGAGGGTTGGCGGCTGACTCAGGTGCCCAAAGCGCAATCGGCTCTGGTCTCACTGGACCCCAAGCACGGGGCTATTCGCGCATTGGTCGGCGGTATGGGCTTTGAGTTGTCCAAATTCAACCGCGCGACCCAGGCTAAGCGTCAGCCGGGCTCAAACTTCAAACCTTTCCTATACGCCAGCGCATTGGAGGCCGGCATTACCCCCTCCACAGTGATAAACGATGCGCCGGTGGTGCTCGACAACCTCTCGGCTGCAGAAATCTGGCGGCCAGAAAACGACAGCGGGAAATTTTACGGTCCGACGCGGCTCCGCGAGGCGCTGACCTTCTCACGTAATCTGGTCTCGATCAGGGTGCTGCAGCGCGTCGGCGTGCGACCTTTCATCCGATATGTAGAGGGCCTAGGGTTTGATACCGAAGACATACAGGCCAATCTGACCCTGGCCCTCGGCACGCATACCTATACCCCGCTCGAAATTGCGACGGGCTATGCCATCTTGGCCAATGAGGGCTTCAAGGTGGAGCCCTGGCTGATTGAGCGCATTGAAAACGCAAAAGGTGAGATCGTATACGCCGCCGATCCACTGGTGGCGTGCGCCGAGTGCGCCTATGCCGAAGGCGGCGAGCCCGAGGAAATGCGAATGGAAGATATATTAGGCACGGCAGTGCCCGAGGTGCGCGCTGCCGACCGGGTCATGGACCCCCGAGTCGCCTTCATCATTTCCTCTTTTCTCAACGATGCCATTCAGCGCGGTACGGGCCGTCGCGCGCGGGTGCTCGACCGGCAGGACATTTCCGGCAAAACGGGCACCACAAATGGCCCGCGGGATGCCTGGTTCTCAGGTTTCAATCGTGACCTTATTACAACGGCCTGGGTTGGCTTTGACGATTACGGGCCCCTGGGGCGTCGCGAGTTTGGTGGCACCGCCGCACTGCCCATTTGGATCGACTACATGCGCCAGGCGCTGCCTCCTGAGCAACCGGCACCACCCATGCCACCCGGCATCGTCCGGCTGCGTGTCGACCGCGAGTCCGGCCTGCGGGTGCGGGGACAACCCGAGGGCAGCGTCATGGAGTACTTTCTCGAGGAATCTCTCCCAGACTGGGACACCGACTCAGGTGGCGCTATCGACACGGAAAACCTCGAGCAAATTTTTTGAGGCAAAAAAAAGCCGGCGTGAGCCGGCTTTTTTTATGACGTAGCACTTAATTTTTAAGGCTTCGGTCCCCAAAACGCTTATTAAAACGAGCCACACGGCCATCGCTCTGAGCCACCTTCTGCTTACCCGTGTAGAAAGGGTGGGATGCACTAGAAATATCCAGAATCATGTAAGGATACGTTTGCCCCTCGTGCTCTTTTGTCTCGCTGGTCTGGACCGTCGAACCCACAACGAAGTAGGTGTCCGAAGAAGTGTCGTGGAAAAGCACCTCTCGATACTCAGGGTGAATGTCTGGCTTCATGCCAACCTCCGTCAGCATCTGTCATCCGAAAAAGAGCGCGGATCATACCAGAGCCCGCAACGATAGCAACATGGAATACACCCGTTCCCGGGCTTTAGTACACTGGGCTCGGAAAGCCAGCGCGCCGAGCAGACCTTGAGCCAAAATACAGCGGACAACCCCCTCGATACTGCAATCTGGCGCTGCGCCGTGCCCTCACCGTTGAGGCGGGCTTTTGATTACCTCCCGTCCGACGATAGCCACTGTAACGCCAAGCCAGGTGCAAGAGTCACCGTCCCCTTCGGCAATCGCGCTGTGACCGCTGTCATCCTCTCGATTACCTCAGAAACCGCGGTAGAGCCGGCCAAGCTGAAAGCCGCAACGGCGCTACTGGACGAGCAGCCACTCTACACCCAGAATCAGCGGGCGCTGCTTGGCTGGGCAGCTGACTACTATCAGCACCCGCTGGGCGAGGTACTGCCATTGGGCTTATCTCCTCGCGAACGTCGAGGTCAACCCGAACGCGTGCTGACCGAGACGGGGGTCAGACTGACCGCTCGGGGTGAGGGTCTGCCGGATGGCGCACCTCATCGCGCACCCAAACAGGCGGCACTGATCTCCCGACTGAAGTCGGGTCCCCTGCCCCTGACCGAACTCAAAGCCGAGGGTTTCAGCGCCGTTGTCATCAAGACACTCAAAGACCATGCGCTCATAGAGAACTGTGACCTGACGACAGAAGCCGCCTGGCAAACCCGATCACCGCCACTGCCAGCCAATCCAGAGCAACAATCCGCGATCGATGAGATCGTGGCCGCGGCAGGGGCCTTTTCGGTGCATTTACTTTACGGCGTGACGGGCAGCGGCAAAACAGAGGTCTACCTGCAGAGTGTTGCTGACTGTCTAAATCGAGGCCAGCAGGCACTGGTGCTGCTACCCGAGATCGCCTTGACACCCCAAACGCTGGCGCGATTTGAAGCGCGGTTCGACGCACCAGTTATCGCGCTGCACTCAGGGATGGGCGACGCAGAACGCGACCGCGCCTGGGTGGCAGCGCGGCGGGGGCACGCCGCGATCATCCTGGGCACCCGTTCCTCAGTCTTTGTCCCCTTACTGAAAACCGGCTTGATCATCGTCGACGAGGAGCATGACGCGGCGTATGTGCAGCAAGACGGCTTTCGGTACTCGGCAAGAGATGTGGCCATCAAACGTGCGCAACTGGAGCAGTGCCCGGTCGTGCTTGGCAGCGCCACGCCCAGCCTCGAAAGTTGGCATAACGCCGAACTAGGCCGCTTCCAGCGCCATTCATTGACCCAGAGGGCAGGTGCGGGCACGCTGCCCACGCAGCGGCAGATCGATATCTCCGGGCTTGAGCTCTCTGCGGGCCTGTCGCCGGAACTCTTGAGCAAGATCGAAGTTGCGCTGGGCCGGCGCCATCAGGTACTCGTATTTCTAAATCGCCGTGGCTTCGCCAACGCGCTGCTCTGTCACGATTGTGGCTGGAGCAGTGACTGCTCTGAATGCGATGCGCGCATGACGCTGCACAAAACACCACCGGGTTTGCATTGCCATCATTGCGGTCGGCGTTCAGCGCTGCCCCGGCAGTGCCCGCGGTGCCAGAGCCGTCGACTGGTCGGTACCGGCGTCGGCACCCAACAGACCGAAACGTTTCTCGCGGAGCGCTTTGCTGATTTCCCGGTGATTCGCGTCGACAGTGACACGATGACCGGCCGCCAAGCGATGCCCGACCTGATTGAGCAACTGGCGGGTGGAAATCCGGTATTGATGATCGGCACGCAAATGCTGAGTAAAGGCCATCATTTCCCCCACGTCACTTTGGTGGCCGTAGTCGATGCTGACGCCCTGCTGTTCAGTCCCGATTTTCGCGGCGAAGAGCGACTATTGCAGTTGCTAACACAGGTGGCCGGCCGTGCCGGACGAGACGGGACCCCGAGTGAGGTGCTCATTCAAACGAGACATCCCGACCACCCACTTATGCAGCATCTCGACAAGCCTTATCACGCGGCGCTCCCTGCCCTGCTTAATCACCGCATTCAAGCGGGCTTGCCACCCCACGGGGCGCTTGGCGTGATTCGCTGCGACAGTCAGGACAGAAAAGAAGGTTTGGGTTTTCTCTCTCAAATCAGAAGTAGCGTCACAGCATCTCAGGGCGCACAGATTATCGGCCCCGTGTCAGCCGCGATGGCAAGACGAAAAAACCGCTATCGCTCGCAGTTAGTCGTCTCTGCGGGGAGCCGCCCAACGCTGGCCAAGGTCATGGCGGACCTGATTGCCGCAGCCGAGGCGGCCCGGCACTCTCACCGCCTGAGCTGGTCGGTGGATATCGATCCGTACGAAAGCTTGTGACTTCCTCCGCTGGAGCGTTACCCGCCGGTTGGTGATAATAGCCACTCAGTCTGTGCTGTTCGCTTCACAGACATACCTGACAGGATGATCATGAAACCCGAACTGGCTGCGCTCATTAGCGAGGCGCTGGAACAACTCGTATCACAAGGCGTGCTGGCTGAGGTGCCCGACACGGCACCCCAGATCGATCGCCCAAAAGATCCGAGCCACGGTGATTTGTCTTGCAACATTGCCATGGTGCTGGCCAAGCGAGTAGGCATGGCGCCCAGTGAGCTCGCCTCTCAACTGATCGCGGCGCTGCCCGCAAACGAACTGGTTGACCGCTGCGACATCGCGGGCCCGGGCTTTATCAACTTTTTTATCAACTCCAGCCGCCATACTGAGGTCGTGCGCACTATTCTCGAGGCCGGCGCGGCATACGGGCGCAGTGATGCCGGCGGCGGAAGACGGGTGCAGGTGGAATTTGTGTCCGCCAACCCGACTGGCCCTCTACACGTGGGCCATGGGAGAGGCGCGGCTATTGGCGACTCACTGGGTAGGCTACTGGAAGCAACAGGATGGTCTGTTCAACGCGAGTTCTACTACAACGATGCGGGGCAGCAGATCAACAATCTGGCGCTGTCGGTGCAGGCCCGCGCGCTGGGCAAAAACCCCGATCACCCCGACTGGCCGGCCGATGGCTATCGGGGTGGCTACATTGAAGATGTAGCCAGCGCTTATCTGTCGGGTGAAACCGTGCTGGCTGCTGACCGTAAAATCACGGGCGGCGGCGATCCCAAAGATCTGGACGCCATTCAGGATTTCGCCGTGGCGTGCCTGCGGCGTGAGCAGGATCAGGACCTCAAGGCCTTTCAGGTGGTATTCGATGAATATTTTCTGGAATCGTCACTCTATGGCAGCGGTGCCGTAGAGAAGACCGTAGAGACCTTGCAGCAAGCTGGCCATACCTATGAAGAGCAGGATGCCCTGTGGTTGCGCACCACTGACTTTGGCGATGATAAAGATCGCGTGATGCGCAAGAGTGAGGGTGGCTACACCTACTTCGTCCCGGATGTCGCCTATCACCACAACAAGTGGCAGCGTGGCTATGAACGCGTGATCAATGAGCAAGGCGCCGACCATCACAGCACCATCACCCGGGTCAGAGCGGGGCTACAGGGGCTCGACGTGGGCATACCTGAGGGCTGGCCCGAATATGTGCTCCACCAAATGGTGACCGTAATGCGTGAGGGGGCCGAGGTGAAACTCTCCAAGCGCGCCGGTAGCTATGTCACGCTCCGCGACCTGATCGACTGGGTAGGCTGCGATGCGACTCGGTATTTTCTGGTCGCGCGAGCACCCACTTCGCAACTGACCTTCGATGTGGACTTGGCGCTGGCGCGCAGCAACGAGAACCCCGTGTACTACATTCAATACGCCCATGCGCGATGTGCCAGCGTGCTGCGCAAGGCACGAGAGACAGACCCGGGCTTGGAGGTTGCTGAGGGTTTGGCGCACCTCGGATACCTCAGTGAGGCCGAGACACTGGCATTGGCCATCACGCTGGGGCGCTTCCCCGAGGTCGTGGCCACCGCGGCCGAGCGCCTGGAGCCTCACGACGTCGCAAACTATCTGCGTGACCTCGCCGCTGACTTTCACAGCTTTTATAACGCGCACAAAGTGCTGGAGGGGTCCCCAGAGACTATGAAAGCCAGATTGGCTTTAGTGGCGGCGACACAAGAGGTAATTGCCAGCGGACTCGAGTTGCTCGGTGTGTCTGCGCCGGACGCAATGTGATGGCAGGGAGCCCCGCCAAACCCGCTCGTAAAGCGTCCGCAACCCGCAAGGCTAACGATCACGGGACCAGCGCCCCACCCACATTAAACCGCGCACACCTGCAGGGGTTTGTTGCGGGATGTGTCGCCGGGGGGCTCGGTTGCCTTGGACTCTTCAATGCGCTGGAGGCGGACCAGACGATCGCCGACAATCCCCCAGAGACACCGCCAGCGCTAGAGACAGCCGTCGGCCCGCGATTTGATTTTTATACGGTACTACCGAATCAGGAGCTCGACCTGAATCCTGATATTGAACCCGCTGATCTGCAGTCAAGAAATACGAGCAACGCACAGTATTTATTGCAGGTCGGATCGTTTCGCCAGCAGGCCGATGCAGATCGCCGCCGCGGTGAGCTGGCACTGCTGGGTCTCGAGGCGACCGTGGAACCAGGGGACAGTGACAACGGACCTTGGTACCGGGTCTATCTCGGGCCCTTTGAGAGCCGCTCCGAGATGGCGCGTGCGCGGTCTCTTACGGCGCAAGCTGACATGGATACCCTTTTGCTGAAACGCGAGTCACCCTGAACATGGCTGATCCCCATCAAGTCACCCACCTGCACTATGCGCGCAGCAAGCGTCGTCTGGAGCTCACGTTTTCAGACGGCGCCGACTATCAGCTGAGTGCTGAATTTCTGCGCGTCTTCTCGCCCTCTGCTGAAGTCAGAGGTCACGGTCCAGGACAGGAAGTACTGCAAACCGGCAAGTCATCGGTTGCCATTGCCGGCATTGAGCCCGTTGGACATTATGCTGTGCAGATCACCTTCGACGACGGCCACGACTCGGGGCTCTATAGCTGGCGCTACCTGCGCGATCTGGCCGAACGGCAGGACCACTACTGGCAGCAGTATCTGCAGCAACTATCTGCGGCCGGTCAATCCCGTGATCCCGAGATTCAGGTCCTGCATTTCGATCCCTGAGGCACCTGGCCACGCCCTCTGAACACAGACCGCCCGCTCAGGTACACTTGCCGGCCCGCCGGTAAACGACCGGCGTGACTGCGGAATGCAAGCAATGAATGAAGAGGCGGTAAGCAACACGGATCGCGACGACGACACCACGGATTTTGGCTTCACTCAGGTAGATCGGGAAGCCAAGGCGGACATGGTGCGCGGCGTTTTTGACTCGGTAGCCAGCCGCTATGACCTGATGAACGACCTCATGTCCGGGGGGGTTCATCGTCTGTGGAAGCGCTTCACGATCGAGCTGAGCGCTGCCCGTCCCGGGCAGACCATTCTCGATATCGCGGGTGGTACCGGCGATTTGGCCGCCAGCTTCTCCCGTCTGGTGGGTCCCGAAGGCCAAGTGATTCTCGCGGATATCAACGCCGCCATGCTGGAAGTGGGTCGCGATCGGCTGATCGATAAAGGCGCGGCAGGTAACATCGAAGTCGTACAGGCCGATGCACAGGCCCTTCCCTTTCAAGATAACAGTGTGGACTGCATCACCATTGCCTTTGGGCTACGTAATGTTACCGACAAGGCGCTGGCCTTGCGCTCCATGCTCCGGGTACTGCGTCCAGGCGGCCGCTTGCTGGTGCTGGAATTCTCCAAGCCCACCTCAGCGCTACTGGGTAAGGTCTATGACCAGTACTCGTTCCAGATCTTGCCGGCAATGGGTCGCCTCATCGCTCAGGATGCAGACAGTTATCGCTATCTCGCGGAATCGATCCGCAAGCATCCTGACCAGGAAACCCTACTGAGCATGATGAAAGATGCCGGTTTCGGCGAATGTCGATACCACAACATGACGGGCGGCATTGTCGCGCTGCATCAGGGCTTCAAACCGTGACACCACAACATGACCCGGCATTGCTCAGCGCAGCATTGGCGGGCGCTGAACAGGCCCTCAATCAGGCTATTGCGCTGGCCCCCCATTCACATCAGGAGCTCGATGCTGTCAGCGGCACTCTGCTAGGAGTGGAGGTCACCACTCTCGATCTCACGGTCTACATCGAGATGGTCAGGGGAACCGAGGTCAGACTGATGGCCCACTGCGAGCAAGATACCGATGCCTTCGTGCGCGGCACACTCGAGGACTTTGCCGCGCTGGCGAGCTCAAGTGACCCGGCTGCCACTTTGATCAATAGCGGCATCGAACTGGAAGGCAGCAGCGCCAGCCTGATCACCCTACAACAGGTGATCGCTCGCATGGAGATCGATTGGGAAGCGCCCTTGGTGGATCTCTTGGGGGATGTCGCGGGCCATCAAATTGCCAACGGCCTGCGCCGATTTTTTCGCTGGGGTGAGGGCGCCCGCGCCAGCCTTAAGCGACAGGTCTCCGAATATCTATTAGAGGAAGGGCGACTGACCCCACCGAAGGCAGAGCTTGAGCACTTCTATGACGCGGTGCAATCGGTTGCCATGCGAGTCGAGCGCGCTCAGAGCCAAGTCGAAAAACTGTTGGCGAAAGCCGCTACACGCGGGATATCGCGATGAGTCGTGTCGTCGCGCTCTATCGCGCCGTCGCGCGCTATCGACTCGATCAGTTGCTCCCCGCGCATCAGCGACCCAGACTTTTTTCTTTATTGCTGCGCGTGTTTCCAGTGCTATCGGTGCCCTCCACGACCCCTCGAGGTGAGCGGCTGCGTCGAGCGCTGGAGGATCTGGGCCCCGTATTCGTCAAATTCGGCCAATTGCTGTCGACCCGGCGCGATCTGCTACCTCATGACATCGCTGATGAGTTAGCGCTCCTTCAGGATCAGGTACCGCCCTTCCCCGCAAAGGAGGCGATCCAACGCATCGAGGGCGCCTTAGGTAAACCACTGAATGAATGCTTTGCCGAGTTTGATGCCAACCCGCTGGCCGCGGCGTCTGTGGCGCAGGTTCACGGCGCTCGCTTACCCGATGGCAGCGATGTCGTGGTCAAGGTACTAAGGCCCGGCATCGAGAAAACGATCGATCAGGATCTCAGGCTCCTCAGGCACGTGGCTGGGCTAATAGCCCGCTGGTCGCGCAGCGGCCGGCGTCTGAAGCCGGTGGAAGTGGTCGCAGAATACGACCGTATCATCCATGCCGAGCTCGACCTGCAACGCGAGGCGGCCAACGCCTCACAGCTGAGGCGACACTTCAAGACCGGAGATCTCGTATACGTACCTGAGGTGCACTGGCCCCTGACCTGTGAGCAGGTGATGGTCAGTGAGCGGATTTATGGCGTACCCGTAAGCGATATAGAGGCCCTGAAAAACAAGCAGGTCGATATCAAGCTGCTGGCTGAGCGCGGTGTGGAGATTTTCTTCACGCAGGTTTTTCGCGACAGCTTTTTCCACGCCGACATGCACCCGGGCAACATTTTCGTCGACTGCACCAAACCCGATGATCCACGATACATGGCAGTCGACTGCGCGATTGTTGGTCAGATAGACGAGCAGGACCTGTATTACCTCGCGCGTAATCTGCTGGCCATTTTCCAACAGAACTACCGACTCTGCGCCAAGCTGCACGTTGAGTGTGGATGGGTGCCCCCGGACACTTCCATTGCAGAGTTTGAATCCGCGCTGAGGACACTGTGCGAACCAGTCTTCGAACGGCCGCTGTCCGACATTTCCTTCGGGCACATGCTGGTCACGTTGTTCCGCACGGCCGGACAGTTCGATATGCAGGTGCAGCCCCAATTAGTGTTATTGCAGAAAACACTGCTGAACATTGAGGGGCTGGGCCGCGAGCTGTATCCGGAACTGAACCTGTGGGACACCGCCAAACCGTTTCTGGAGCAGTGGATTGCTGATCGCTACTCGCTGCAGAACGTAGGCCAGCGGCTGCAACAGGATGCGCCGGCACTGCTGGAGACCCTGCCGCTACTCCCTGACCTGATACTCAATCGCCTCCGGCAGACGCCTCCGGTCAAACGACCCCCGCCAACCTCATCGAACTGGGTTTTACCCCTCGCAACGCTGGGGTCGCTGGCGCTGGGTGTTGGCATAGCCAGTGAGGGCAGTACCGCATGGCTGATATTGGGCGCCGGGTGCCTTTTAACAGCGCTGTTCCTTCGCAGCCGGTAACGGCTGCAATACCTTCTGGCATACTGGCGCCATGACAGAAGCCTCCTCAACCACTCCCGTCACCCTCTCCCCCAATTGGAATGAGCAGGGGCTGATCTCGGTCATTGCTCAAGAGGCCGATACCGGCGAAGTCCTGATGTTGGCATGGATGAATGCCGAGGCACTGGAGCTGACCCTCAGCAGTGGCGAAGTGGTGTACTGGTCACGTTCCCGGCAGGCGCTATGGCGCAAAGGCGCTACCTCCGGCAACATTCAGACGTTGATAGACGCGCGCCTAGACTGTGATGGTGATGCCCTGCTACTGCAAGTCAAACAGCATGGCGCAGGCGCCTGCCACACGGGACGTCGCACCTGCTTTTTCTACAAGCCCAATGATGGGACATGGCAGTTAAGCGAGGACGGCTGAATGGAAGACTTACTCACGGCACTCGATAAAGTGCTGGCGGAACGCAAAAATGCGTCCCCTGACAGTTCGTATGTCGCCTCACTCAACGCTGAGGGACTCAACAAGATCCTAGAGAAAGTCGGAGAAGAGGCAACCGAGGTCATACTCGCAGCGAAAGATGCAGCAGAGAATGGCGACTCAGAGGCATTGGTGAACGAGGTGGCCGATCTCTGGTTTCATACCATGGTCATGCTTGCCCATCTCGACCTCGATCACACCCACGTACTTAACGTCCTTGACGCACGCATGGGACTGTCGGGATTGGCAGAAAAAGCCGCCCGAAAAGGCCATAATGTGGCCTCGGAAGACGCTTAAACACAAGGAGAGGGACTATGGGCCTAGGCGGAATCAGCATCTGGCAGCTCCTGATTATTTTGGCGATTATCGTCATGATCTTCGGCACATCGCGCCTGCGCAATATCGGTAGTGATCTGGGCAGTGCCATCAAAGGCTTTCGCAATAGCATGAGTAAAGACGAAGCTGAGGGCGAGGGTGTCGGGGACAACACCGCCTCGCAAGATGAGAGCGACACCGACAAACCCGCAACCTAAACAGGACAGCTCAACGTGTTTGACATCGGCTTTGCCGAGCTCTTGCTCATCGGCGTAGTGGGCCTGTTAGTCGTGGGGCCCGAACAACTGCCTGGTGCGGTGCGCACGGTATTGGCTTGGGTCAATCGGTTTCGGCGCAGCTTCGATCAGATCCGCACTGAAGTCAGACGGGAGCTCCACAACGACGAAATCATGCAAAAACTAAAAATCGAGTCACAACAGCTTGAACGTCAGGTTCGCGACACCACCGAGTCGGTAGAGCGGGAGATTGAAGCGCTGAGCAATGAGGCCAGTGAGTCGTTACAACCCGCATCGACCGACCCGACACCCGCGCCACCGTCAGCCTCACCAGCCGAAGCTGACGCTACTGAGGCTGGCAACAACGGCGCTCCGACAAAAACCGCATGACCGAGCAGACCGAACAAGACGACCCGCCCATGTCGCTCGTGGCGCATCTGACAGAGCTGCGCGACCGATTGTTGCGGGCAGTGCTCGCCGTGCTGGTCGGATTCATCATCCTGTTCCCGTTTGCCAATGAGATCTACGACTTTGTATCGGCACCGCTGAGAGAGCTGATGCCGGAAGGCTCGACTATGATCGCCACCGGCGTGGCATCACCTTTCCTGACCCCCTTCAAGCTCAGCCTAGTGCTCGCCATCTTTATGGCAATACCCGTCATCCTCTATCAGATATGGGGGTTTGTGGCGCCGGGGCTTTACCAGAAGGAAAAACGCATCGCACTGCCGCTACTCGCTTCCAGCGTGCTGCTGTTCTATGCCGGTGCGGCTTTCGCCTACTACGTCGTCTTTCCGCTCATTTTTGCCTTCTTCACCAGCGTGGGGCCTGAAAACGTGCAGGTGATGACCGACATCAACAGTTACCTCGATTTTGTGTTGAAACTGTTTTTGGCTTTCGGTATTGCTTTCGAGATGCCGATCGCCGCCGTGATTCTGATCTGGACTGGTGTCACTACCCCCGACGCGCTCGCCAAGAAACGACCCTATATCATTGTTGGCTGTTTTATATTTGGCATGCTGCTCACGCCGCCTGATGTGATCTCGCAGTCGCTGCTGGCAATCCCCATGTGGCTACTCTTTGAGCTGGGCGTGTTTTTCGGCAGACTAATGGAACCGAAGGCCCAGAGCGTAAACGCGCCCGTGGAGGACTGAACATGCGGTGGCAAAAAATAAGCCTGAGGATTTTGATGGCGCTGCTGCTGGGAAGTGCAGCGGCTACCGCCGCCTGGGCGGATATTGATACCGACAAGTCCATCATCGCAGCCAGCGCAAAAATCGAGGAAGAACGCGACTTGACCGCTGCCGAGCTGCTGGCTCGGTCTCAGGAGCTCAACGAGACGTATGAGGCCACCGTGCTGTCCGGGTTTCAGCCGGGACGCGCGCAAACCCCTCAACAGGCACTGGTCGCGCTCTACAGCGCTTTTCGCGTGGGCGATCCTGAAGCTGCAGCGCTCTATCTAGATCTCCGCTACGTGCCCGAATCCCTTGAAGAGGTGCCCCCGGTCAATGTCGCCCGGGGCCTGCTATTCATCTTCGCCCAGCAGAATGTGCTGGACCTGAGCCGGATCAGCGGTGAACCCGAAGGCTCTCTCAATGACGGACTACCGGAAGACCTTGAGCAGGTCGGCGCGGTGAGTCTGTCTGAGGAAGTGATTCCCGTATACCTACAGCGCATTGAGGAGGCCGACGGGTCGCTCGTCTGGCGAGTATCCAATGCGACCGTAGTGCGGATACCCGACATGTGGGACGAGCTGGGTTATAGCACTTTCAATGTATGGCTCTCGAAGCTGCTGCCTGAGTTTTACATTCTCGGCATGGGGAACTTTCAGGTCACAATATTGCTCCTCACCGGCATCGGGGGTTGGTTTGTCACGGGATGGATCAGCCTCCTAATCGCCAGACTCGGAGGGCGCTTTACTACCCCCTGGCAGCATGCTTTGAGTCGCTTCCTGCGCGTGCCGCTGAGGCTGATTCTGTACGTACTGTTGATCCGCCTTGTAATTGCCAACCTCGGGCTGTCGGTGATCGCCAAGGCCTATCTGCAGTCATCGCCGCTCGAGTATCTGGTAGCCGTGATCTTCGCCTTCGGACTGTTGAATCTGTATCGCGACTTCAAGATCCGCCAGCTCGAGCTACAGGGCGATATTGAATACGTCGCGCTGATCAAGCCCGTGGTGGTGATCATGCGTATTGTGATTGCGACCACCGCCGCGCTGATGTGGGCCGATCAGGCCGGCTTCAACGTCTCCACACTAATAGCTGGCCTCGGGGTTGGATCATTGGCCGTGGCGCTGGCGGCCCAGAAAACGCTGGAGAATGTGATTGGCGCCATTACGCTCTATACCGCCCGCCCGATTCGCCCGGGCGACTGGTGCCGGTTTGGCGAGATACAGGGTACGGTGGAGGAGATCGGTCTGCGATCGGTCACCCTGCGCACCAAAAATCGCACCTTGGTAACGGTTCCCAACTCGATGTTTTCATCTGCCGATATTGAAAACTTTTCGGTGCGGGACCGCATCCGCTTTTACAAATTACTTGAACTGCAGATGCCGACGCCCGATCAGCTGCGCGCTATTCTCGGCGAGTTCCGAGCGCTGTTTGCTGCGCACCCCATGGTGCGACAAGACACGATCAGTATTCGCCTTGCTGATATCGAGGCGGCAACCGCAGTGGTAAGGCTTGATGCGGGCATTCTGACCCGGAACTACGAGGAATACCTTGCAGTCGCGGAAGATCTCAACCTGCGCATCATTGAGATCGTGCATCAAAACGGCGCGATCTTCTCAGGCCCCGGACAGGTGCTGCAGATCCGCGACTTCCAGCAGGCGGGCGAGGAAAAGCTCCAAGAGGTGGAGGCCAAACTAGAAGTCTGGCGGCAGGGAGAGGGTCTGCCCTTCCCGGACCTCTCCGAGGAAGAAAAGCGCCAGCTGAAGAACACGCTCGACTACCCCAAGAAAACCTAGGCGGTAGCCTGCGGCGGATTCCTCAGTCAAAGACTGGATCTAGAAAGACAACTCCCACTGCAGTCTCAA
>CALKHC010000003.1 GCA_938091425.1 uncultured Luminiphilus sp.
GTGCATCAATCACTTTGGCATTGGGCAGCATTAAGTTGATGAGTCCAATGTGGCGAAAGTTGTTGGGCATCTTGTCGATAAAGAAGGGCGCGCCCATACGGTGCACCTGCGTGTCGCGGATGTACTCTTCCCCCAATGTTGCAAGCTGTTCTGCAGACAGATCTGCCAGATTGAACGGATATTTTTGATGGCCCTCTCGCTGACCCAGCCGGCGCAGTTTGCCGCTGATCGACAGTACATTGGGCAGCTCCAGCGTGCCGTCGACCATGCTGTGCGACGAGAGAATCTGCTCTAGCAAGGTCGAGCCTGCACGCGGCAGTCCGAGAATAAAAATGGGGTCAGGTGCGGAGTAACCGGTTTCCCTGTTAAAAACTTCGTGAGTGCATGCTGCGATTTGATCTTCGCACTCACGAGTTGAGCCATCTGCCCGATACCGGAGTTGAGCCTTTTTTATAGCATTGCCCTTTGCATAATGTTGGAATGATTGCGCGTAGTCTTTTCGGTCTTCAAACGCTTTGCCCAACGCAAACTGCAGATAGACTCTCTCTTGGCCAGCCAGATGGGGGTTGTTATCCAGAGCCTGCATCTTGGCCAGTTCCTTGTCGTCAAAACGATACACCTTAAGGTTAGCCAACGAGTACCAAGCATCGCAGTAATGGGGCTGAGCGTTGAGCGCGGCGCGGTATGAGGTCACCGCGTCGTCCATCTTCCCGCCCGTTTTCAGCGCATGCCCGCGGGAGACGTGTGTGACTGGATCGTGAGGAACCAATGCCAAGATCTTCTCGAAAAAGTGGAGGGCAGTCTCATAGTCCCCTAGCTGCATGGATTGAATGGCATATAGCGATTGCAGTTGCAGGCTATTGGTGTCCTGCTCCAGCAGCGTTTTGGCCTCTTCCACGGCGCGCTGAAAACGTTGGCGCTTGCTGAGAATCCGCACATAGTCTATGCGAGCTTGGCGGTCCGAGGGCTCAAAGGCGACGGCGCTCTCCAGAAGGAACTCGGCGTCTTCCAGAACCCCATGTTTCACTGCTATTTCAGCAAGAATCCTTATCCCATCAATATGTTTTGGGTGTTGCTGCATGAACTGACGGCACAATTGCTCGGCCTTGTGGAGCCGACCCTCGTGCAATAGATCCCAGCTCGCGATGAGGTTTGGAGGCAGCGTATCCAGCCAATCCAGCCGCTGTTGTACCTGTGTTAGTCGCTCGGGCTGCGACATGGTGGTTAAGAGTTTTTTTTGACCCAGCCAGCTTGCCTTGAGCGCCGGGTTCAGATGGCAGGCAGTGGCGTAGGAGTTCAGTGCTTCAACGGGCATTTCTGCGTCGCGATATAAGTGCCCTAACTCCTGGAAAGCTCGGGCATGGGAGGGTTCATCCTCCAGTATTTGACGAAACAACGTTTCCGCGTTCCCGAAATTCCCTGCGTTCCGATAGCAGACGCCGCGCATATATCGCGCGCTAGTGGTTGCTCGCGCTTCCTCTGGAAGGGCGTTGAGCGTCGCCAGCGCTTTTTCAAGTTCGCCTTGCTGTATCAGTTGCTGTGCACTGATAAGCGAATCGGCAAAGCCAGAAGCAGGTGATGTCGACATGATCGGTATGCTTTCGGTTGAGTGCAGATAAAAAAAGTGCCCCGATTGGGGCACTTTTTCAAGGGATGCCTCTAACGACGAATGATCAGAAGTCGAAGGAGACCCGAACACCGAGGGTAGTGGGCGGTGCCAGTGCCAGGCGCTCACGATCGTTCACGTAGTTGGCACCAGTCACCACTTGCTCATCGGTGAGGTTAGTAACGAAGGCTTCGATCATCCACTTATCTGCCGACACTCCTGCGGTGACATTAGCCATCGTCCAACTGGGGACTTCCATGCGGTTGATGGTAATGATGTCGCTGTAAGAGCTGCCAGAGTGGCTGATGCTCGGCATCACGTGCGCTGTCCAGCCGTTACCCATGGTCCACTCGTACCGAGCCCAAACGTTGCCTTGGAACTCTGGCGCGTAGGCTAACTCTAGGCCTTCTTGCACGTCAGTCGAGGGCGTCAGCGTATCTGTGATCTCCGTATCAAGGAACGAGAACGCGGCACCCATGGTCAGGTTATTGGTGGGCGCCCACGTGATGTCACCCTCGATACCCGTAACTTCGGCATCGGCCGCATTGTCCGAGAAGAACAGGTTAACAATGCTGGTGTCGAAGATCGTGGTTTGCAGATCCGAAATATCTAAGAAGAAAATGGATCCATTAAAGCGCAGGGTGTTGCCCAGCATATCGAGCTTCCAACCCAGCTCCATATTGATCAGTTCATCCGACTTCACTTCGAACGGTACGGTGTAATCGTTGGCCGCCTGATACGCGCCGCCAGGACGGTTCAGCAGGCCGGTTCGGAAGCCTTCCGACCACGTGACGTACCACAGGTGGTCGTCATTGGGCCGCCAAGAGAGGGTGACCTTACCAATTACGCCGTCATCTTCAGCCGTGTCTGGTGCGTAGATACTGTTGACGATCCGCTGATAGTTGGGATCATCTTCTGAAGGCAGATTGCTTGGTGAGTACACCGGGCTGGCCTCGTAGGGGAAGAACCCGGAATAGGTCCAGCGGATGGATTGGTCTCCATCGTACAAGTCGTTAATGTTCGTCCCGAACTTGTTGTAGTCGGTTCCAGACATGTTGTAGAAGGAGCCGTTGGCGCTACCGGCTAGATCCGCTTCGTACTCAAACCAGCGCAAGCCGCCCGTAATCGACAAGCGATCAGTAAGATCGAAGGTGACCTCACCGAAGACGCCCATTCGATCATCCGTCCGCAAAATATCGTTTCGGAAAATTGTGTCTCTGGGGTAGGGGCCGTTGCCTACTTTGTAGCCGCCTTGACCGTCATAGGGGTAGTTGTAGTTTTCTGGGAACCCGAATCCGGTACCGT
>CALKHC010000004.1 GCA_938091425.1 uncultured Luminiphilus sp.
TTGGCGGCCTCACTGCCCATGTACACAGAAAGGGCGCTTTGCATGGTTCCTGACCTCTGCTGCACCACACTTGCGGCGCGGCTGTTGTAGTTTTGTCCGCTTCAGTCTAACGAATTACGGCCATTTGCTCGTTTTTGGTCAAAATAGGCACGGTGTTTGCATTGTTTCCACTTGGGCCGCGATGCGGCGACACAAATCCGCGGTGTACCTTATGGTCACAGCAGCTGTGGTGGCCAAAAAAGGGGGGCGTTATCAGGACGGATAACGTGACAAGAGGAACACTGGTTTAACAAAGTGGACGGAAAACATTATGGATGATGAACAAAACACCCGTGCGGCACTGCAAATAGTGTTGGCGAGATTTCTTCAAGAGGCGTCGTTACCAGATAGCGTCGCCTTCAATTTCATGAGGTGGCATGCCGGCGTTACCCAGAGTCTGGCGCAACGCGCGAAAACCGCTGATACCCCGCCACTCATAGGTTTCAGTGGCTGCCAGGGTTCTGGTAAAAGCACGCTGGTAGCGCTCATGGCCAAGGTCATGCGCGAGGTCTACGGGGTCTCTACGGTGGTGCTGTCACTGGATGATTTTTACCTCACCAAAGCCGCGAGAGCTGCGTTAGCGGAGTCGATTCACCCGCTTTTTGCTACGCGGGGGGTGCCGGGTACCCATGATCTGGCGCTCTTGAATGAAACGATTTCCGCGCTGCGGCAACCCAGTGGTGCTGTGCCCGTGCCGGCATTCGACAAAGCCCTCGATGATCGCACCGAAATAGTGCATTGGCGCCAAGTGAGTGCGCCTGTGCAGCTAATTTTGCTTGAAGGGTGGTGCGTTGGCCTGTTGCCACAAAGTGAGAGTGAGCTGGAGTCGCCGATTAACCCGATGGAGGCTGAACAGGATCCGTCATTGGTCTGGCGACGCGAGGTCAACCGGCAGCTCGCTAACGGATACGCGCACTTGTTTGACGAGCTGGACGCGTTGTTGTTGCTGCAGGCTCCCAGCTTTGATGCGGTATTTGAGTGGCGCTGGCAGCAGGAGCAACGCTTATCCGAGCAGTTTCAGCAGGATCACCCTGACAGGCCCAACCCCACCATGAGTCGCTCTGAGGTGGCGGACTTTGTCCTCCACTACCAACGGCTGACCGAGCATGCGTTGAAGATACTCCCCGATCGGGCTGACTTTGTGTGGGAACTGGCGACCGATCGCGCGGTCGAGCGCATGTGGTTGACGGAGGTCGCCGCATGAGCAGTGCAGCGATCTATACCGACCTCGATGGCACCTTGCTCGACCATCACACCTACGCCTTTGACGAGGCGCTGGGAACCATCAAAGCGCTCAAGGATCGCGGCATCCCGATTATTCCCTGCACCAGCAAAACGCGCGCAGAGACAGTGAATCTGATGCAGGCCATGGGCATCGATGGCCCCATGATCATCGAGAACGGTGCGGCGATCTGGGTGCCGCAGGATTGGGGTCTTGAGCGCCCCGAGGGGGCAGACAGTGACGCCGACGCCTGGTGCCATAGCTTTGGCCCCTCTCGCGGCATGATCCGCCGCCAGCTGGCCATTTTGAGCATTGAGTGGGGCAATCGTTACCAGTCGCTCTGTGACCTGTCCGACAAGCAGGTCGCTGCGGTGACCGGTTTGGATCTTGAGGGCGCGGCGCGGGCAAAGCAGCGCAAGCATTGCGAAACGCTGATCTGGCTGGGTACCCCCGCGGACCGCAAAGCGTTTGCAGAGCAGGTCGAGACGCTGGACATGCGCTGCGTGCAGGGCGGCCGCTGCGTTCATGTGCTGGCCTCCGGGGGCAAGGCTGAAGCGGTCAGCTGGCTGCATCATAAAATCCGCAGGGAGCGACCGGGGTTCAGCGCGGCGGTGAGCCTCTCGGCGGGAGACGCCGAGAATGATGTGGAGATGCTCGAGGTGACGGATCTCGCGCTGTTGGTGCGATCCGCGGTCAATGAACCGCCAAGCGTGCGGCGCAGGGGCGGTTTGTTGATCAGTGATACCGCGGGTCCAGCAGGCTGGGCCGAAGGCATGGAAGCGCTCATTAAGCGAGTGGAAGAGGAGGAAGACCGTGACCGACTTTTATCAAAACGGTACGATCACTACGCTGCATAACCTAGGCGAGCGCTCCACTGCTGATCTGGAACAGGATCTGTTGCAGTTCAGTGATCGAAGGCCCCTAGGCTTGATACTGCCGTCGCTGTATTCAGAAATTGAGACGCCAGCGCTGCCCGCCATTATTCAGGAACTGCAGTCGGTTCCCTATTTGTCCCAAATAGTGATCGGCCTCGATCGAGCGACACAGGATGAGTACCAGCACGCGCTGAGCTTCTTTGCTGATCTGCCGCAGCATCACCGCGTGCTGTGGAACGATGGGCCACGGCTGAAAGCGATTGACGCGCGGCTGCAGGAGGCGGGGCTCGCGCCGCAAGAGCTCGGTAAGGGGCGCAACGTCTGGTACTGCATGGGCTATGCATTGGCCACCGGGCGGGCAGAGGCGATCGCACTCCACGACTGCGACATCCTGACCTACGACCGCAGCCTGTTGGCGCGGCTGATTTATCCGGTCGCCCATCCGCTCTTTGGTTATGAGTTCTGCAAGGGCTACTACCCGCGGGTGTCCGAGAACAAAATCAATGGGAGGGTGTGTAGGCTGTTGGTGACGCCGATGATTCGCGCGCTGAAGCGTATCGTTGGGGAGTCGCCTTATCTGAATTACTTGGACAGTTACCGGTACATTCTCGCGGGTGAGTTTGCGTTTCGAAAGCGTCTGCTCGGCGATCTGAGAATCCCCACCGACTGGGGTCTCGAGATCGGCGTGGTCTCGGAGGTCTACCGCAGCAACAGCAACAAGCAGATTTG
>CALKHC010000005.1 GCA_938091425.1 uncultured Luminiphilus sp.
GCCGCACTCGCTGAGCCGCAGGATATTTGTGCAGAACGCCGGGGCATTGCTGTTTGCTGCACAGTGCCCGGTTGGCCTTTCTCGCAAAGCTTATGCGGGTGGCACCGGCGCCATGATGAACAGCTTTGTGCGCATCGACCCGAACAACGTTATTACGATGCTGGCGAACAATTCAGAGTTTGGTAACGGCGCCTACACAGTAATGAGCATGATGTTGGCGGAGGAGCTCGACGTCGATTACCGCAGTATCGCGTTAGAGGCTGCGCCAACGACGCCGGAGTACTACTCGCCATTATTCCGCGAGTACCTGACAGCGGGATCCGTGACCACAGGAAGCACCTTTATGCCCATGCGAACGGCGGGGGCCAAAGCGCGGGCCATGTTGCTGGAGGCGGCGTCACAGGATTGGCAGGTGCCCGCTGCTGAACTCACGACTAACGGCGGGATCGTGACGCATGGCGGTAGTGGCCGGAGCAGCACTTACGGTGAGTTACTGGAGGCCATTCACCGACTCGATATTCAGCCCCCCGAGACGGTGACACTCAAGGACCCCAGCGACTTCAAGATTCTGGGGAAACCTGCCCGGCGCTATGAGGGCGCTGGTAAGGTGGATGGCACCGCCGAGTTCGGGATCGATATCAAGCTGCCCGGGATGCTGTATGGCGCGATCGCGCGGCCTCCGGTTCACGGTGGGTCGGTGATCGACTTTGATGCCACCGAAGCCCTGACCATGCCGGGTGTGGTCAAAGCCAAAGCGATCAGGGCTGGTGTGGTAGTGCTGGCTGACAGTTACTGGCGAGCGCAGAAGGCGCGCGCCAAACTCAAGATCGAATGGGACCGCGGTGTGAATGACGGGGTGTCGAGCGAACAGTTCTACGCGGATTATCGCGCCTTGGCCGACACTCCCGGGTTGTTGGCTGAGGATATTGGCGATGCGATCGGTGTGCTGGACAAAGCGAAGGATAAGGTCGAGGCCACCTACGAAATGCCGCTTTTGGCTCACGCCACGCTGGAGCCCATGAACTGTATTGCACAGGTTGAGGGTGATACCTGCACGGTCTGGAGCGGCACGCAGTACCAGTCTAACGATCAGGAGGTGATTTCTCGTTTTCTGGGGGTCCCGCAGCAGAATGTCACTATTCATCGACCTCTCATGGGCGGCAGCTTCGGGCGTCGCTCGAGTAAATCAGCGGACTACACCGTTGAGGCGGTGGAGGCGGCGATGGGCGAATCGGTTCCCGTGCAGATCATCTGGAGCAGAGAAGAGGATATTCGGAGCGGTCATTACCGGCCTTTGTTTGTGCACACGCTGCGCGGTAGTGTTGATGAATCCGGTATGCCAGAAGCGTGGCATCAAGTAGCCGTAGGCCAGTCGCTGATGCAAGGCACGAAGCATGATCCAGGCTATATGGTGCGGGGAATGGATATCTATTCTTTAGATGGCTGCCTGCAAGAGCCGTTTGGCGTGTTCCCCTACGGCACGTCCTATCAGATCCCAAATCATCGGGTGGAAAGCCATAACGCGCCAAGGTCAGGGATCGTTCCCCAGGAGTGGCGCTCGGTTGGCCACACCCACACAGGCATTGCCTACGAATGTTTCCTGGATGAGTTGGCGCACAAAGGCGGTATTGATCCCATGGAGCTTCGGTTGCGTCTGACCAAGGATCACGCGCGCATGAACCGTGTATTGAGCGTGCTGAAGGAAAAATGTGATTGGGATAAGCCGCTGGGACCAGGGCGCGGGCGCGGCGTGGCGTCGCGCATCTACAACATTTCACCGGTTGCTCAGGCGGTCGAGGTGACGGTGGCTGAGAATGGTGATTTCACGGTAGATCGCGTCGTGTGTGTGGTGGACTGTGGTTTTGCGGTTAACCCCTTAGGTATCGAAGGGCAGGTTGAGGGTGGCCTCGCTTATGGGTTGGGTGGCGTGGCCTTCGGTAACATTGATATCGTGAACGGCGAGGTGCAGCAGAGCAACTTCCACGACTACCGTGTCATGCGTTTACCCCAGATGCCCAAGGTGGAAGTGCATATCTTGCCCAGCGATGAACCGCCGACTGGGGTGGGTGAGCAAGCCACCACGCCTATAGCGCCGGCGGTGGTCAACGCTTTATTTAATGCGACAGGGCGGCGCGTGCGGCGATTCCCGCTGTCGAGTCAGGGTTTTAATCTGGTGTGAGGTCGAGATGGCGCTGGAACATATGGTTTGGCTAACCCCGAAAGCGGGGGTTGGTGATGACAAAATGGAAGAGATCCTCGCGTCTATTCGCGCATTGACACACATTCCCGGTGTCCTCGCGATTTCGGCTGGACGCAACATCACAGACCGCGCCAACGGCGCGACCCACGGGGTACTCGTTACACTAGAGCGGGCTGACGATTTACCGGCATACCTGAACCATCCCGACCACCAAGCGGTCGGGATGGTATTGCGCGAGCATTGTGAGGTGCTCGCGCTGGATTACGAACGCTAACGTACGCTGACTGAGCCCGTTTTCTTGGGTGCAAACACGAGCAGGGCGTTACCCGCCTCGTGGTTGTAGAGCCCGTATCCTGAATTGATCACCATGTGGCCTGCGCCCAGCGCTGGCCCTGAGCCACTCATGCCTCCTCCTTGCGCGATCACACCGTTGGTGCCGGTCACCGGTGTAGTGGTGTTGTAGGACCAGATGATGTCGCCACTAGAGCGGTCATAGATGCGGATAACGCCATCTAGGTGCCCAGCAATGACCGCGCCATCTGTTGCCGTAATAGCGGCTGACACACCGGGGTCGCAGAATGGCCGGCCCTCTCCGCAGACGTTCTCCTGAACGTGACTCCACAGCACCTCACCCGTCACCGCGTTGACGGCTGAGACACCCGGCCGCGCGGTCTCGGGGTCGAGCCAGTCCCCGTTGCGGGTGTCGTTCATGTCATTGATCGGGACATACACCGTCGTGCCATCGACCGCCATACCAAAGTGCACGCCGCCCTGAATGCTGCCGCGTCCCAGCTTGACCTCCCACAGTTTGTTCTGGCCTGTTTCC
>CALKHC010000006.1 GCA_938091425.1 uncultured Luminiphilus sp.
AGTGGTGGCCCAGTGTTTGGCCATGAAGCGCCTGCTCTCGGATCCTAAGCGGTTGGCACCCTGGTACAACGCGACCGGCGTGTCACTTTATGTGCTGGGGATGATGAGCGCCGCCGTGGGACTTGGGGGCTGGTTCGCATGATCGCTGCCCCGAACTCAGCCTCGGCAGGGCTCAGCTGGTGGCACATCATTCGACTTGGCCTGATACAAACCTCTTTGGGCGGGATCGTGGTGCTGACCACTTCGACACTGAACCGCATTATGGTGGTCGAACTGGCTCTGGCTGCGACTATCCCAGGTTTTCTGGTCACCATTCACCACATAGTGCAGTTGGCGCGCCCGCGAATCGGCTACGGGTCGGATGTGGGGGGTCGACGGACGCCCTGGATCATAGGCGGCATGTTTATTCTGGGTCTGGGCGGTGTCCTCGCTGCCTTGGGCACGACGCTCATCCCGAGCCAATACTGGCTGGGCCTGTGTGTCTCTGCAGTCGGATTCTTTGCCATTGGCGTCGGGACCGGCGCCACTGGTACCTCCTTGCTGGCATTGCTGGCCAAGCAGGTGACACCAGAGCGTAAGCCGGCTGCCGCAGCACTCGTGTGGTTTATGATGATCATTGGCTTTGCTGTCACCGCAGGCGTCGCAGGGCACTTTCTTGATCCTTACTCCCCCGAGCGCTTGATGACGGTAACCGGCACCGTATCAGTTCTGGCCATTATGGTAACGCTGGTGGTCATCCGCGGTATTGAGCCTAACGTGCTACCTGACGCGGCCGCGATGTCTGACACACCTCCGCCCGAGAAGGGCGCCTTCCGCGCCGCCTTGGCAGAGGTCTGGCAGGATCCTCAGGCCAAGATCTTCACCATTTTTGTATTCGTTTCCATGCTCGCCTACTCGGCTCAGGATTTGATCCTCGAACCTTTTGCAGGGTTAGTCTTCGGACGAACACCAGGAGAGTCGACCCAGCTCGCCGGAGTACAGCATGGCGGCGTGTTACTCGGCATGGCGGCAATGGCAATCTCGACACTGCTCTTCAAATCCAGAGGCGCCGCGCTGCTGCGACTGTGGATCAGGGGTGGTTGTCTCCTCTCGGCCGTTGCACTCTTCCTGCTGTGCTGGGGCGGAATGACCAGCCCGACGTGGTCGCTCGAGGCCAATGTCTTTCTACTGGGCACCGCCAACGGCGGGTTCGCCGTGGCGGCGATTGGCGCCATGATGGTCCTCGCCAGCGCCGGACAAAACAAACGGGAAGGCATCCGCATGGGGCTATGGGGTGCTGCGCAAGCCATAGCGTTTGCCCTTGGCGGTTTTCTTGGCACGGTGGCGGTCGATGTCACCCGATACTGGCTCAACGATCCGGCCATTTCCTATGGCCTTGTTTTCGCGTGTGAAGGCGTTCTATTCCTGGTCGCCGCATCATTGGCACGCCACATTCACATCGCCAACTGGGGAGGCGAGCAGCGCGATCAGCTGCCGTCTTTTGGCGACATCGCTCTGGCAGAAGCCGGAGAGGGAGGCATGAGATGACCCTAACAACTGCTGACTACGACACCATTGTCGTCGGGGGTGGCCCTTCGGGAGCCACCGCGGCACACGATCTCGCTCGACAAGGTCACAACGTGCTGCTTCTCGAGCGGGGTTTCCGCATCAAGCCTTGTGGCGGCGCGATTCCGCCCTGCTTGCTTGAGGAGTTTGATATCCCCGAACACCTTTTGAAGGCAAGGATCCGCTCCGCTCGCATGGTATCGCCGCGGGGAGATTCGGTGGACATGCCGATCGATGGCACCTTCGTCGGCATGGTAGACCGCGACGAGTTTGATCCCTGGCTGCGTGACCGCGCCGACCGAGCCGGTGCCGACGTTGTGGCAGGCGTCTTCAAATCACTGCGCTACGAAGGCGACCTAGTGGCAATGACCTATCAAACTAAAGACGACAATCCCCGCACCGAGACGGTCACCGCTCGGAGTGTGATTGGCGCCGATGGTGCGCGATCCGCCGTCGCCCGTGCCACCATCCCCGATGCCGAAAAGACGCCCTGGGTATTGGCCTACCACGAAATCATTGAGGTGCCCGCAGACCAGAACTGGGATGCCTATGATCCAGACCGGTGCGACGTTTGGTATCAGGGTCGCTTGTCGCCAGACTTTTACGCTTGGGTTTTTCCCCATGGCCAAAACGCCAGCATTGGCGTCGGTAGCGCGCACAAGGATTTCTCCGCCAAAGCATCAGTGGCCGCGCTCCGGGAAGACGTGGGCCTCACTGAAGCGACCACGAAACGCAAAGAGGGCGCACCCATCCCCATGAAGCCCATGAAGCGATGGGACGATGGCCGCGCGGTATTGGTCTCTGGCGACGCCGCCGGGGTTGTCGCACCGGCATCCGGCGAAGGCATTTATTACGCCATGCTGTGCGGCCGACTCGCCGCGGATGCCATGCACGCCTTTTTAGAGACCGGTGATGTAGCGGTCCTCAAGCAAGCTCGGAAGCGCTTCATGAAACTACACGGCAAAGTATTCTGGGCGCTCGGACTATTGCAGCGTTTTTGGTACGGCACCGACAAGCGGCGCGAAAAGTTTGTCGCCATGTGTCGCGATCCGGATGTGCAAACGCTCACATGGCAGTCTTACACCACCAAGAAGCTGGTGCGACGACGCCCTTTCGCCCACATTCGGGTGTTTTTCAAGGACGTGGCACAGCTGCTGGGATTGGCCCGGGCCTGATCCATGTCTGACTGGCTGTCAATTCCCCGGCTGGTCGACATCATCTTGCTGGGCATGGCCCTCGAGGTCTTTTGGCTACTATGGCTTCACCGGCGCGGCGAGAAGTCAGGAGCTCCACCGATGCTGCTGCATTTGATCTCAGGCGCTTTACTGTTGCTTGCCATGAAGCTGGCGCTAACCGGAGCGCCGCCCATGATGGTTGCCGCGACCCTCGGCACCGCCGGCCTCGCCCACGCGGCAGATTTGCGATAATTCCTGCGGGGCTCCTGAGCGACCCTGTCGATAATCTGTTAGATTTCGCGGCGTCTGACTCACACGTTCATCTCCTATGAAACTTTCCCCTGCTCTGCTGTCGGGATTGGCGCTGACGTTGATTGCCTGTCCTGTCCTTTCGACTAGCCCCATAGTTCAACCCGGCCCCCCCGGCGAGCAAGCACGCGAACTCTCTGCCGAGGAGGCCATTAAGGTGGCGGATACCCGCTACACGGCCAGTGATGCCCAGTTTATGCGGGACATGATTCCCCACCACCAGCAGGCATTGGAGATGTCGCGGCTGGCGCCCGATCGCACCAACTCGATCGAACTGCTGGGGATCGCGGGCAAAA
>CALKHC010000007.1 GCA_938091425.1 uncultured Luminiphilus sp.
CCACGTTAATGGCGGCACACTCGGGTGTTGATCTCGATCTGCCGCGGGTCATGGCGCGCCTCGGTGTCAGCGTAGCGGAAATAACGCGTATCCGCGGCGAGGGTTTCAGTCTCGAGCAGTTGGCCCGGCTGGCGAGAGATGCCGGTGCTAATCCACAGGTGTTCAGGGTCAGCGCGAGGTCGCTGTCGACCCTCAGGTTGCCGGTTCTCGTCTACCTACAGTTACCCACTGGCCCGCATTTCAGTCTGCTGACTGGGCTGGCCGGGCATCATGTCGCGCTGGCCGATCCGTCGCAGGGCCATCTGATCTGGCCCCGCGAGGATTTTCTGGCGGCTTGGGCGCCCCGCGGCGAAGGTTACCTGCTCTCGCTCAGAGAAGATCCTGCCGGGTGAGAGGCAACTGACGCTCTGCCACGATTTCCGCACCTGCGGTGTGGGTGATGACCGCTGTGCTGGCAAGCTCGGGCTTCAGGTAGGTTTCGGCCACCCGGCGCAGGTCATCGAGGGTGGTGCCCACAATGCCGGCGCGCAAGAGTTTGCGGTGCTCTGCAGTGCGACCGAACAGTCGCTCGTGGAAGTCCCGCTTTGCCTCGCCGGCAGGGGACCCCGGCTTATCCAGACTGGCCATCACGCTGAGGATTGCCTCTTCCAGCGCCAATTGCTCGTGCTGTGTCTCCAGGAGCCAGGCGATGGAGGCATCGAAGTCCTCGAGCGTCTCGACCAAGCGGGGGTCTCGGTAAGAGAAGAGGCGAAATGCGGCGATACTCGGGTCGTGGCTGGCGCCCCCGCCATACGCACCACCTTGCTCCCGGATGGTGCGATGCAAAAAGCCATTGCGCAGGAAAGCGGCGAGTACCGACAGCGCCGGCGCATCGGGGTGTCCGGAGGGCACCGTCGGGTCGGCCTTGGCGCAGAAATTGACCTGGGTGTTGGTGACCCACATTTCCTGAATTGCGGCGCGGACCGGATCCAGCGCGATGCCCTCATGGGACGTCATTGGCAGGGCGCCTGCGCTCTGAGCAGCAGCCTCGCTCGCAGACTGAATGTTGGGGTCATCGGCGACAGTGCATAAAAGTGGTGCGCCAGCGCCCGCCAGCTTCTGGTGGATGGCGCCAAGCGAGTGGGCAAAAGCCTCCAGCTCACCTTCATCTTGGAGCACGTCATCGAGTGCGCGGAGCGTGCGGATGCCCTCGAGGCCACCCTGCTCGTGGCCCCGTTTGGCAAGTGGGCTCATACCCGCACAGGCCGCGGTCATGGCCAGTGCATGTCCACTACCAGTGATGCCTTGATCGCGCCGCGCACGCATCTGACTGACCAGATCACGGATGCGCGACAGTTCATCAAATCTTGCGGCCTGGTGCGTATCGGACATCAGCGCTAGCTGAGGCTGCATGCGATCGGCGAGTGCCTTGGAAGAGAGCACAAAAAAGCTGTCGCTGGTTTGTTCGGAATCACGACGCGCGCGGCTGCTCACCGACGCATTGAGTGAGCCGACAGTGGCTGAGTGTCGCTCCTGAGTGTCCAGATAATTGAGATCGCCTACGCCGACCTCAGGCATTAGCGCGGTCATCAGGGGCAGATGCTGCTGCTCAGTTGCCGTCAGCGCAGGCAGGGGGCTTACCCACTGTTGATAGACGAGCCCATTGGTGCCCGCGGTGTATCGGTAATGGGTCGATGGGCCGGATTCAATGACAGGTTCGGGTGAGGCTGCCTCTGCCGGGATGTCTGAGAGCGTCACCCGGGGCAGGATATTCGGGTCATCTTTCTGCCCTTGTCGCGCCCTGAGCCGCTCGGCGAGGTCGAGAATCTCCGCCGTGTGCTCACTGCTGAGGCCTTCTTTGATTCCCGCCAGACGGGCAGTTTCAGCTGAGTCGCGGCTGGCCGAGAGACTGGTATCGGGTGCTACGATCAGTCGCACTCGATGGGGGTTGTCCAGCAAGAGACTGCGAATCAGCGCCGGCAGGTAATTACGGTCTTTGAGCCGCTCACGCAGCGCAGCAATCACCGGCTCGAGATCCAGTGCAGCCACTGCATCGCCATAATGTGTGGCAGCGCCGAGGGCTCTCAACATCAGGTTGAGTCCGTACGGCATACCATCTCCGCTTACCTCTCGTTGATGCAGCTCGATCTGCCGAAGGATCGCGTCAACCTTCTCTTCATCGATACCGTCGTTGGCGACCTGTTCTATGCAGGCCAGTACCTCGGCCTCAAAAGCCTCGGCATGCTCTGTTTCGCTGCCCTCGATGCCGCAGCAAAACACCATCTCCCGCATGGATTCTTCCAGCCCACAGAGTGGAGAGGGCGCGGCGCCGCGATCGGTGGTCTCCAGATAGTGCATCAGAGGAGAGGCGCTGTTCTCCATCAACGCCGAGGACACCAGCTGCGCTTCCAGCATGGCGGTCAGGTCGGCACTCTCGCCGAGCTTCCAGCCCATAACCAGATGCGTTTTCTTGTCCGTACTCTCTTCAGCATCCACCGGGTAAGGGTGAGTCGCCAGAACCGGAGCCGCAAAGGGCTTCTCTAGCGCGACCTCGATTTTCCGCTCCAGCGCCTCAAAACGCTGCAGCACTTGCGCCTCGAAGATGTGCTGATGCGCCTCGGCGCTGATATCGCCAAAGGTGAGGAATATCGCGTTGCTTGGGTGGTAATGCTCAGCGTAGAAGTCCCTCAGTTCCTGATAAGTCAAATCGGGAATGTGCTCCGGGTCGCCGCCACTGTTGAAGTGGTAGGTGTTGGAGGGAAACAGCTCGTGGCAGAGCCGATCCCACAGAATTGACGGTGTGGAAGACATGGCCCCCTTCATTTCGTTGAAAACGACACCCTTGAATACCAGCGGTTGCGTGCTGTCGTCGTTCTCAAACTCGACCCGGTGTCCCTCCTGCGCAAAATCTAGCGGGTCGAGTCGCGAAAAGAACACGGCATCCAGATAGACATCTAGCAGGTTGCCGAAATCCTTTCTGTTTTGGGTGGCAAAGGGATAAGCCGTCCAATCTGAACTGGTGAACGCGTTCATGAATGTATTCAGCGACCGTCGTAGCATCATGAAGAAGGGGTCGCGCACGGGGTAACGCTCGCTTCCACACAGCGCCGTATGCTCAAGAATGTGCGCTACGCCTGTCGAGTCCTCGGGCACCGTCCGCAGGGCCACCATAAACACATTCTCTGAAGAGTCGCTGCTCAGGTGCAGGTGCTGAGCGCCGGTGCCCGGATGCGCGTATTCCTCGACGGTGAGATTGAGGCTGGGGATCGGCACCGCCCGCTTCAGCACAAACGTGTTGGAGATTTGGGCTGTTGCGGGGCTGCTTGAGGCGTCTGTCATGTTGGGTTCCAGTTGGGCTGCGTTCGTGTAGTCACTGACTGACATGGGGTCAGTCCGCGTCGTTTTCCAGTGTAATCTCAAAAAGCCAGGGCCAGCGTTTTCCGGTGACCCAAATGGCCTGGTTGTTGGGATCAATTGCGATGCCATTGAGCACATCCGTGTCTCGAAGCCGGTCTTCTTCAGCGAGGAGACCAGAGAGGTCAATCAGGCCCACCACCTGACCCGTGTCGGGGTCAATGCGCGCGATGCCATCGGTCTGCCATACATTAGCCCAGATCTCGCCATCCACCCACTCGAGTTCATTCAAATTGCGCAGCGGCCTGCCCTCTAGGGTGACCGGTAGCCGGGACAGCTTGGCGTCGCCGCTCATGTCGGCAGAGTAAAGATAGTGAGAGCCATCGCTGAACCACAGCATAGAGCCCGAGTGTGTGGCACCCCAGCCCTGCCCGGGCAAGGGGCTTTGACCGAGCAGCGACAGATCGGGCAGCGAATAGACCAGCATCACGCCTTCCCGCCAGGACAGCACTACCAGCCGATTGTCGATTACAGTGAGACCCTCGGCGAAAATCCTTGGATCCACGGGCACAGACTGAACCTCTTCCATGCTGGGGAAGTCATACACCCTGATCATGGACTCGCCGTAGAGGCCAGAGCTGACATACAGGCGACCGTCGTGGATTTCGAGCCCCTGAGTAAAATTCGCGCGATCAAAGCGCAACCGGGACACTACCTCATAGCTATGTGTGGGAACCGCTGTCTGTTGCGACTCACCCTCCGCGGCCGGACAGGTCGCGCTGACTAAAGTCAGCCCGGCGGCAAGAAAACGAAGCAGAGTATGCCAGTGGCTCATAAGGGCTCGCCGCGCTTCAACGCGCGCTCGGCAAAGCGCGCGGGAGAGAGCGCTCGCTGCAGATAGCGCGGCACCGCGGGCAGCGTGCCCATCAGTTGATCCGCTACCATCTCTGCCGCCAAAGGCGCGGCGGACAAGCCCCGTGACCCAAGGCTGCTCAGCACTGCGAGCCCAGATAGCGCGGGGCTGGGTGCATTGATGATGCGCTTGCGATCGTGACGCAATCGCTCGTAGCGGATGTTGAATTCCTCGAGCATGGGCACCGGGCCTGCGACAGGCAGGTAGTCGTTGCTATTACACCGATGCGCCACATGACCTGTCCAGCCACCTTCGGGGGTAGCGAGATCCAGATCTGGCAGGGCAGTCTTCATCATGTCGATATTATGCGCATGCTCCGCCTCGCGTTCATCTATGCCCGCATCCCCAGGGCCAAAACTGGCACCCACGCAATGCAGGCCCGCCCGAGCCGGCGGCAGGTAGCCCTGGTCGCAAAGGGTCACAGACAGATTTGCCAGCTGCGGTGGCGTCGGCAGGTGTGTCGTCTGCCCGCGAATGGCGGTCAACGGCAGCCACTCAAGCTCCTGCTGCTGCAGCACGGCGCGTGCGGTGGCCAGAATCGAGGCGTCGGCCTCTGCCAGCACACTGCCCTGCGCATCGATTGCCTGCCATATGCCATTCTGCCCGCGGCTGAGCGACAGGGGCCCACAGTCTGTCCGTAGCGAGATCAAAGGGTGGGCCAGCAGCGCGCGGCAGACCGCCTGTGGCATCAGCCAGCCGCCCCGCAGGTAGTGAATGCCGCCACACCGAGGCGCCAGCCCGGTGAGGGCTGCGAGCTCCGTGGCACTAAGTACCCGGGCAAATTCTGGTGCCAGCGGCAGCACCTGAGTGAGATGTGCCAGCGTGTCGTCAGCGTCGTGAAGCTGAATATAGCCGCCCAGACCCACGTCATCGCTTGCTGCCAGTTTGCCGTCGCGCAGCAGCGTCTCATAGTGGTCGGTGGCAAAGCCAAACGCGGCGAGAGAGAAATCTGTGAGCGGATTATGTTGATGGGATAGTCGCGTGTAAGTCACACCTTGCAGATTGCTCGAGCCGCCGCCGGCGACGGTTGCGGCTTCCAGTACCGTCACGGAAATGCCTCGACGGGCGAGCGCGAACGCGACGTGTGCGCCTGCCAGACCCCCACCGAGCACCAACGCTCGCTGCGGTACGCGGGGGGCGGGATTCAGATCCCAGGGGGTGAGCGTGGGCGTCGCAGTGCGCGGGATATTGATCTTCCCGCACAGCGCATCGCGTTTGCTGCCAAAACCAGCGCGTTTCTGCACCTCAAATCCAGACGCCTCGAGGCCTCGTCTCACATCCCCCGCCGCCGTGAAGGTGGCAAAGGTGGCCTTGGCCCGGCTCAGATCAGCCATCGCGTCATAGAGCCGCTGTTGCCAGGGGCCCGGCTCCCGCGACGGAGCAAAGCCATCGAGGTACCAGGCATCGATCCAGGGATGGCCGTGGCTGGCTAAATCCTGAAGGGCGTCAGCCGCATCTGCCCACCACAGATCAAGGGTGAGTCCCCATTCGGGAAAGTATCGCCGGTGGCAGCCGCAGAGAGGATCGGGCCAGCGCGCCAAGAGCGCGTTGAGCACGGGTGTCAGCTCGGGCCAATGACCCAGCGCGCGGCGCATATCCTCGGGCCTGAAGGGCGCTCTCTCGAACCCAAGATAGTGCAATGTCGCGCCCGGGCGCCGATATTTGAGCCACTCGGCCACTGTCAGGCAAAGATTGAGTCCGCTCCCCACACCGATCTCACCGATGACTAGAGACCGATCGGTCGTCTGCGCCTCCCAGCGCTGGCAGAGTCGGTTGCCTTCCAGAAAAACGTAATGGCTCTCTGCCAGACCATCTTCCGAGGAAAAGAAGATATCACCGGAGTCACGGGCGACGGGTGCGTCGCCACGCCAGTCAAGGGTGAGTGGCGCAAGGGGTGTCCAGAGAGTTTGGGTAGGGTTGATCAAGGGTTGGATTCGCTCTCGACAGCGGGGTGGGCGAGAGCTCTGCGTCGCCCGTCAGGGCCGAGTCTAACAAACCCGAGTCGACGTCGTGTTTTGAACAAATCACAGTAGGAGTCAACGAGGGGGCAGGGTACACTCGCGGCTCGTACAGGAGGACACATGGCAGCAGGCGAAAAAACATTGACCGATGAGCAGTTTGCGACCATCAGCGTCAATGTTTTGCATCAGACCTTGATCGAGGTGTCACGCACGGTTGGCAAGCGGATTTTTCGCGAGTTGGAGGCCGGAACGCGTGTCGCTCTGACACAGCTCCGCATGGAGGATGGCGGTCAGGTGCGGCTGGATCTGACCCTCGACCACACGGAGTTTCGTGGTGCGCTGAACTTTTCCCTGTTCAGAGATTCTGTGCTGGCGCTTTTGGCCAAAATGACCGAGACACTCAAAGACGAGGACACGCCGCTGCCGGCGCTGCGAATGATGGATGAGAGTGGCCAGGCTACTTCCGAGCGGCGGCTGTTTGGCGTGCCCGGCGTTATTGCGATTGAGGGTGTGCCTAACATGTTGATGATGGGCGCGACGCCGTCGGCGGCTGAGCCGGTGGTGCTCATTGAGTTGATGTATGTCGACCCCGAGCAGTTCGTTCAGTCAGACGCCAGTGAGGCCTCTTCCAGTAGTTGAATCGCTGGTGGGGGGACGATTGTCACGGTCTCTTTTTCCGTCGGCGCGGTCACCTGGGCCTCTCCCTTGGCGATGGCTTTGCCCTCCTGATTCTCCA
>CALKHC010000008.1 GCA_938091425.1 uncultured Luminiphilus sp.
CGCTGCCGCCTCCCTCGCTGCCGTGCTTGAAGCACGGGGCCTCAAAGTCACCCTACTCAAACTAGACCCCTACATTAACGTCGACCCCGGCACCATGAGCCCTTTTCAGCACGGTGAGGTATTTGTCACCGATGACGGCGCGGAGACCGACCTCGATCTGGGTCATTACGAACGTTTCACGCGCACGGTCATGAGCCGTGCCAATAACTTTACGGCGGGCCGCGTTTACGACGCGGTATTGCGCAAGGAGCGCCGGGGAGATTACCTAGGCGGCACGGTTCAGGTTATCCCGCACATTACCGATGAGATTAAACGCCGAGTTGTAGAGGGCGCGGGGGATGCAGAGGTCGCGGTGGTGGAAGTGGGGGGCACCGCGGGCGATATTGAGAGCCAGCCGTTTCTTGAGGCGGTTCGTCAGCTCAAGCTGGAGTTGGGGTCTGCCAATGCGCTGCTTATGCACCTCACACTGATTCCCTACATTCCGACTGCGGGTGAAATCAAAACCAAGCCCACCCAGCACTCAGTCAAGGAACTGCGGTCAATTGGTCTGCAGCCTGAAGTGTTGTTATGCCGCTGTTCAGTTGAGGTGGATGAAGGTGCGCGCCGAAAGATTTCGTTATTCACTAATGTGGAAGAGCGCGCGGTCATCCCGTTGATGGATGCAGACTCCATCTATCAAATACCAGGGCATCTTAAAGAGAGTGGACTCGACGACTACATTCTTGAACGGTTTGCTATCACGCAGCCTCCTGCTGATTTGTCAGAGTGGGACGACGTAGTTCGGCGCGAATTCAGTCAGCGCAAGGGCGTGGCGCGGGTGGGAATAGTCGGAAAATATGTCGACCTGGTTGACGCCTATAAATCGCTGAATGAGGCACTCGATCATGCGGGGCTGCAAAGCGACACCCGGGTGGAGATTGACTATATCGATGCAGAGGAGATTGAGGCACAAGGCGTAGGCTTGCTGTCGCATCTGGATGCCATCCTCGTCCCCGGCGGTTTCGGTGACCGAGGTATTCAGGGCAAAATTGAAGCGGTTCGATATGCGCGAGAGCAGGGTATTCCATTCCTCGGTATTTGTTTGGGGATGCACATGGCGCTCATCGAATATGCGCAAAACGTTTGTGATCTCGATGGCGCACACTCTACTGAGATGCAGGCCGACACCCCCCATCCCATCATTGCCCTGATCACTGAGTGGCAAACTGTGGACGGCGCCGTTGAGCAGCGCTCCGAGGACTCCGATCTGGGTGGCACTATGCGACTGGGTGCGCAGCCCTGTCGATTGGTAGCGGGCACCAAGACACAGGCTATTTATGGCGCCGATGAGATTTCTGAGCGGCACCGGCACCGCTATGAGGTGAACAGCAACTACGTTGCTCGGTTGGAAGAAGCTGGCATGAAGATGAGTGGCTGGTCGCTGGACGGTGAGCTGGTCGAAATTATCGAATTGCCCGCTCACCCCTGGTTTGTGGCGTGTCAGTTCCACCCGGAGTTCAAGTCCCGGCCCCGAGGAGGGCACCCCCTGTTTACGAGCTACATCGAGGCCGCATTGGCGGTGGCACAGCAGTGCGGTGATGCCGCGTGACGGGAGCCCATCGCGCTGTGGAGGTAGCGGGCCGCACCTTTGCCAATGATCAGCCCATGGTGTTGATCGGTGGTATCAACGTTCTCGAAAGCGCCGAATTGGCCATGGAAAGCGCTGCAGAGTTTGTGCGGGTTTGTGCTCAGTTGCAGCTTCCCTTCGTATTCAAAGCGTCCTTCGACAAGGCCAACCGCTCGTCTATCCATTCTTTTCGGGGGCCTGGCCTTGAGTCGGGGCTGAAAATCCTCTCTGACGTCAAATCAACCTACAACGTGCCCGTGCTGACGGATGTTCACGCACCCGAGCAGGCGGCGCCCGCGGCGGAGGTTTGTGACGTGCTTCAGTTGCCCGCGTTTTTGGCGCGTCAGACGGATTTAGTACAAGCGATGGCCCGCACAGGTGCTGCAATCAACATCAAGAAACCCCAGTTTTTAAGCCCCGAACAAATGGCCAATGTTGTGGAGAAGTTTCGCGAGTGTGGCAACGACCGGCTGATGGTGTGCGAGCGCGGCAGCAATTTTGGCTACGACAATCTGGTGGTCGACATGTTGGGATTCGAGGTGATGCGCGAGGCCACTTCGGGCTGCCCAATCATTTTTGATGTGACCCACTCATTGCAGCGCCGCGACCCGGGTGAGGCGGCCTCTGGCGGTCGTCGCGCCCAGGCGCTCAAACTGGCCAAGGCGGGCGCGGCAGTGGGTATTGCAGGATTATTTTTGGAGGCTCATCCGAATCCGGATGGGGCCCTGTGTGATGGCCCGAGTGCGCTACCCCTGGCGCAACTCGAACCCTTTCTCGAGCAGGTCAAAGCGGTGGACTTACTGGTCAAGTCTCAGTCTGAACTGGCTATCCACTGAATCAGCTTTTACTAGGAGCGGTGTTGTGAGTGAGATCGTCGATGTGCGTGCTTTTGAGGTATTGGATTCCCGTGGGAATCCGACCGTCATGGCTGAGGTCACATTGGATGACGACAGTGTGGGCAGTGCCTGCGCGCCCTCAGGTGCCAGCACCGGCTCCCGAGAAGCCTTAGAGCTTCGAGATGGTGACGCATCGAGATATCTGGGCAAGGGAGTGCTGGCAGCGGTAGGACACGCCAACGGTCCGATTCGTGAGCTGTTAGTGGGACATGATGCGCTGGACCAAACCGGCGTAGACCAGCGCATGATCGAGGCAGACGGGACAGACAATAAGGCGCAGTTCGGTGCCAATGCGATTCTGGCCGTCTCGCTGGCGACCGCCAAAGCCGCGGCACTGTCGGCTAAAAAACCGCTCTATCAGCACATTGCTGAGCTCTCGGGCTGCACTGCCCTGTCTCTGCCTGTGCCCATGATGAATATCCTGAACGGGGGGGAGCATGCTGATAATAATGTGGACATTCAGGAGTTCATGATTCAGCCCGTGTCGGCGAGTAGCTTTGCTGAAGCGCTACGTATGGGCGCCGAGATTTTTCATCATCTGAAAAAGGTGCTCTCGGACAGAGGGCTAGCCACGGCGGTAGGGGATGAGGGGGGCTTTGCGCCGAACCTACCTTCCAACGCTGCGGCACTGGAGGTGATTGCCGAGGCCGTGGCCTGCGCGGGATACGCACTGGGTGATGACATCACGCTGGCCCTCGATTGTGCGGCCTCCGAGTTCTATCGCGATGGTCGTTACCATTTGCAAGGTGATGGCGTTGACTATGACAGCGCGGGGTTTGCCGATTACCTCGCCGCACTGACCTCTGAGCACCCTATCGTCTCCATTGAAGACGGGCTTGATGAGTCAGATTGGACTGGCTGGGCGGTGCTCACGGAAAAATTGGGGGATCGCATTCAGCTGGTGGGTGATGATCTGTTTGTCACCAATACAGCGATTCTCAAGCGCGGTATCGACGAGGGCATTGCTAATTCTATTTTGATTAAATTCAATCAGATCGGGTCGCTAACCGAGACGCTGGAAGCCATTGCTATGGCTAAGGCCGCGGGGTACACGGCGGTGATTTCACATCGCTCAGGCGAGACCGAGGATGCCACCATTGCGGACCTGGCTGTTGGGACGGGGGCGGGTCAGATTAAGACCGGCTCTCTGTGCCGCTCTGATCGTGTGGCCAAGTACAACCGGCTGTTGCGGATTGAGGCAGAGCTCGGTCTTACCGCGCCTTATCCCGGCCGGGACATCCTGTCGAGGGGCTGATGCGCTGGCTCATAGGCGGGCTGTTCGGTCTCCTGCTGCTGCTGCAGTATCGGCTCTGGTTTGCGGAGGGCGGTCTGGCTGAAGCCAATCGGCTGCAGGCGCAACTAGAAGAAGCCGAGGCAGAAAATGCTGAGCTGACGGCGCGCAATGAGGCGCTCACGCAGGAGGTCATCGCCTTGCAGGGTGGCACAGACGCGGTTGAGAAAAATGCGCGAGAGAACCTTGGCCTGATCAAAGAAGGTGAGGTCTATTATCAATTTGTAGAGGAGCTCAAGGCGCCGTGAACAGCATCTGGGCAGTCGTTCCGGCTGCTGGATCGGGGCGTCGCCTCGGCGGGGAAATTCCCAAGCAGTACCGCGAAATTGCCGGTGCCCCGCTGATGGAGCACACCCTACGCGCTCTGTTGGAGAGTCCGGATATTCGCGGCATTGTGGTAGCGCTTGATCCGTCCGACCGTCGCGCCGATGCGATCAACAGTCTAGCCGATGTGCGCGTGCAAACGACGCCCGGCGGCGCAGAACGCGCAGACTCCGTCATGGCTGGATTGGAGCTATTGGCGCAGCAGGGCTCAGAGGACGACTGGGTGCTGGTTCACGATGCCGCGCGCCCCTGCTTGCCACTTGAATCCTTGACCGAGTTGATTGATCGAGCGCGGCAATCGGGAGAAGGTGTGATCCTCGCCGAGCCGGTCGCAGATACGCTGAAGCAGGTTGCAGAGAACGGACAGATCTCTGCCACGGTCGATCGCCAATCGCTCTGGCGGGCGCAGACGCCGCAATTGTTTCCTCTGTTTGCCTTGCGTGCGGCATTGGGTCGGTGTTTGGAAGAGGGCCTTTCCGTGACTGACGAGGCGATGGCGATGGAACGCGCGGGCAAGCCCGTGCACGTAGTAGAGGGACCCTCAAGTAACATAAAGGTGACCGTCGAAGCAGACTTGGCGTTTGCGGATTTGGTGCTGAGAAAGAGAGGAGGGCAGTGACATGATGCGCATTGGCCACGGCTACGATGTTCACGCCTTTGGCGACGGCGATTATGTGGTGCTGGGGGGTGTTCAGATCCCTTGTGAGCGTGGACTGATTGCACATTCCGATGGTGATGTGCCGCTACATGCGCTCTGTGACGCGCTGCTAGGTGCTGCAGGTTTAGGTGACATCGGCACGCATTTTCCTGATACCGATCCCGCCTTCAGTGGTGCTGACAGTCGAGTGCTATTGCGCGCCGTGGTAGCACAGCTGAATGACGCCGGCTGGTCAGTGGGTAATGTCGATGTCACGGTGATTGCTCAAATCCCGCGATTGAGCGGGCACATTGGGGAGATGCGTGAGCGCATCGCCGCTGATCTTGGAGTGAAAGTGGGTAGTGTTAACGTGAAGGCAACCACCACTGAAAAGTTGGGCTTTGTCGGCCGCGAGGAAGGTATTGCCAGTCATGCGGTTGCGCTGCTGACAAATGAGAGCACCACCGCGTGAGCCAGCAGGGAATCGGTATGACCTCTCAGCGCACGCGGGAGCGACTCATACAGCGGCTGATGGATCAGGGCATCACACGATTTGAGGTGCTCGAGGCCATTCGTAGCGTACCTCGTCATTTGTTTGTGGATGAGGCCCTCGCGCATCGATCTTACGAGGACACCGCGTTGCCGATTGGCTATGGTCAAACGCTCTCGCAACCCTATGTCGTGGCTAAGATGAGTGAGCTTGCCCTCGCTCAGGGGCGCCCCAAAAAAGTGCTGGAACTGGGAAGTGGCTCGGGTTATCAAACGGCGATATTGGCCAGTCTTGTGGATGAGATTTGTGCTGTAGAGCGCATCAAGCCGCTTTTGGATAGGGCGCGTAAGCAACTGCGTGCGCTGCGAGTGCGCAATGTGAGACTGCGCCATGGTGACGGGCTTGAAGGGTGGACCAGTGAAGCGCCTTTTGATTTGATTTTAGGCGCCGCTGCGCCAGAGCACCTGCCCACCCAATTGCTGGAGCAGCTCTCGCCTGGTGGCAGGCTGATCCTGCCCGTGGGCGGCCAGCGCCAGCAACTGATGATAGTGACTGCGACAACTGAAGGTTATGTCGAAGAGGTGGTTGAAGAGGTGAATTTTGTGCCGATGGTGCGAGGGGTGAGCCGGTGAAGCACTCGCCGGCAGGGGTGTTTGCCCGCGGCCTGGCGATGGGTGCAGCGGATATTGTTCCGGGTGTCTCTGGCGGCACGATCGCACTGATTACGGGCATCTATGAACGGTTGCTGGGCGCTATTGTGGCGGCAGATAGAGACGCGCTCTCAATGGCGTTGAGTGGTCGCTGGACCACATTGTGGCATCGACTCGACGGCGGGTTTCTGTCGATCCTGCTACTGGGGATTCTGACGGCGATTTTCTCTATGGCCTCCGGCATCCATTGGTTGCTGACACACTATCCACAGCCGTTATGGTCATTTTTTTCCGGACTGATTGTGGTGAGTGCGGTGATGCTGATTCGGGAAGAAGTGACGCTGAATAGCCCTGATCGCCTAGCGGGCTTTACCTTGGGTGCCTGCCTTGCGGTGGGCGCCGCCTTCATGCCCCCTGTGTCGTTTCTTGCCGGCTTGCCCGGTTTGTTTTTTGCCGGTGCGATCGCTATTTGCGCGATGATTTTACCCGGGATATCTGGGAGCTTCCTGCTTGTCCTGTTGGGAATGTATGAACAGGTACTGGCGGCGATTAAGACGCTTCAGGTGACCGAGCTGTTGGTGCTCGCTGCAGGCTGCGTGACGGGACTGCTGCTCTTTGCGCGACTGCTAAAACATTGTCTAGAGCGTTACCGGGCACTTGCCATGGCGTTCCTGAGCGGTGTGCTAATGGGCTCACTGGTGGCGGTGTGGCCGTGGCGAGAGGAGGTGGTATTAAATGCCTCTGACGGAGCGATTGGGGTATCGCGGCCCCTGTTGCCGTCAATGGTCCCAGATTCGCAGTTTTTGGCTTGTTTGGGTGCCTGCCTGACTGGATGTCTTGTGGTCTGGGGTATGCAGGCACTGGCCGCGCGTCGGGATCTCTAATATGACGGTGCGTTGCGGTCAGCTGCTGCTGGCGAGCCTGTTGCTCCTTGTTGGCTGTGCCGACAATCCTCCCGCGGTTATTGAAAACAAGTCTGTGGCGGCGGTGGACGTCCTGCCGGAAGTGCGACAGACGAACAATGATCGAGCCGACTATGGGCCCGAGTTACCCACTGGGCCGGACTACTTAGTGGAGCCCGGAGATACGCTTTACGCGGTAGCCTTTCGCCTTGGGATGGACTACCGCACGCTCGCAACGCTCAATGAAATCGATCCACCTTATGTCATCAGGGTTGGACAGGCGCTCAAGACAGCGCCTGAGGCGACGCCTTCGAGCAACTCCGCTGTGTCTGATGCAGCGAGCGCTCCAGACACAGAGGTAGAAAGTGTTGTAGTGAACAAGGCCACTAAAGTCTCTGCCAAACCGGTGGTTAAAGCGCCTGAGCCCGGTCCGCCCTCACACGCGTTATCGACCGCAAAGACACCGACACCGAATACGCCAGTGGACCGTTGGTCCTGGCCTGCCGCGGGAAAGATGAGCCGCGCATACTCAGCTGAGCGCCACAAGGGTATTGATCTGGTTGGCGAGCGGGGCTCGCCGGTCATGGCAACAGCAGCGGGGGTGGTGGTGTATGCGGGTGCTGGGGTGACCGGTTATGGCGCGCTGTTGATTATCAAACATAACGACACCTATCTCAGTGCCTATGGCCACAACGACGCGCTGCTCGCGGTGGAGGGTCAGCGGGTCGACGCAGGACAGGTGATTGCTCGCATGGGAAGCACCAGCAGCGACTCTGTAAAATTGCACTTTGAGATCCGGCGCAGCGGCCGACCTGTGAACCCAACGTCCTTGTTACCTCAGCGCTGACTCCATGGCTCCAAGACGTTGTTCCGGCGCGCGCGACTGTTAGGATCTGTTTGGACTAGGGCATGCTCCCACGGGTCGCGGTCAGTGATCCTTTGCTAGCGCTCCAGAAACTCGAGCTTGCCGGGCTTACCCGCCCAGTCTTCTGCATCGGCTGGAGGCTCTTTGCGCTCGGTGATGTTCGGCCAGATCTCAGCCAGCTCCGCATTCAACTGCAGAAACGACTCTTGGTCACCAGGCAGTTCGTCCTCTGAGTAGATGGCATCAACGGGGCACTCGGGCTCACAGAGCGCGCAGTCGATGCACTCGTCCGGGTGAATCACCAGAAAATTGGGGCCCTCGTAGAAACAATCTACTGGGCACACCTCAACGCAATCAGTGTGCTTGCACTTGATGCAATCTTCGCCAACAACGAACGTCATACCGATACCTCATTCATCCCGATGCGAAGGATACTGGCTAAGAGGTATTTTGAAAACTGGTCAGGTTTCATCTTCAAGTTTCTGTTTCAGTTGATAGATCCAGTCCAGCGCAGCTTTAGCACTGAGCGTATCGGGATCCAGAGCCCGAAGTGCCTCCAGAGTGGGTGAGGGTGGTGCGGAAGCTGGCGAGGGCGAGGCCGTGAAAAGCTCCGCCTGGGCAGGAGGGGGTCCGGCCGCAACGCCGCTTTCGAGCTCGTGAAGCTTGTCTTTGGCTGCGTCGAGAATGTCCTTGGGGACGCCAGCGAGCTTGGCAACTTGTAATCCAAAGCTACGGTTAGCTGGGCCTTCCTGAATTTGGTGGAGAAACACCACGTGATCCTCGTGCTCCGTGGCATCAAGGTGGACGTTGGCCATGGCGGGGTGTTGCTCGGGCAGCGCAGTGAGCTCGAAATAGTGCGTGGCAAAAAAGGTGAGAGCCTGCACCTGGTTGGCCAGTGCCAGCGCCGTCGCCCAGGCAATACTCAATCCGTCAAAGGTACTGGTCCCGCGACCGATTTCGTCCATCAGGATTAGGCTGCGTTCGCTGGCATTGTGGAGGATATTGGCGGTCTCGGTCATCTCGACCATAAATGTAGAGCGGCCGCTAGCGAGATCATCGGAAGATCCGATCCGCGTAAATATGCGATCCAGGCAGGATAAAGAGACGGCCTGCGCGGGCACAAACGCACCGACATGGGCGAGCAGCGCGATCAGCGCGTTTTGGCGCATATACGTGGACTTGCCTCCCATGTTGGGGCCCGTGATCAGGAGCATTCGCCGGTTGTGATCAAGTTGTGTGTCGTTGGCGATAAACGGCACATCCCGGACCGCTTCCACAACGGGGTGGCGACCTCCCTCAATCTGCAGCAAGGTCTTATCGGTAAAGCGGGGCCGGCAGAGATCAAGCACGGTCGCCCGCTCTGCAAAACAGGCGAGCACATCAAGATCACACAGCGCGGTGGCGGTCTCCTGCAGTGGAGCGAGAGATTCTGCGACCGCTGCCACCAGCGCCTCATAAAGGTGCTTTTCTCGCGCCAGAGCGCGGCTCTTGCTGGAAAGCGCCTTATCTTCAAAGGTTTTGAGTTCGGGCGTGATGAAACGCTCAACATTTTTGAGCGTTTGCCGCCGCTGGTAGGTGTCAGGTGCTTGCTCTGATTGGCTACGGCTGATCTCAATGTAATAGCCATGCACTCGGTTGTAACCGACCTTGAGCGTCGACAGACCCGTCGCATCGCGCTCGCGTTGCTCCAATTCGAGCAGGTAGGCCCCCGCGTTGTCGCTGATGCCTCGTAGCTCATCGAGCTCCTCGTCGTAGCCCGCGGCGATCACGCCTCCGTCGCGGATCAATACCGGCGGGTTCTCGATGATGGCGCGCCCGAGCAGTTCAGTCAGCGCCTCGTAATCGGGCAGAGCGGTGGCCAGCTGTTCGAGCAGGGTGGATTCTCCGGGTAGACGGCTCCGTATCAGCGGCAATTGGGCCAGGCTGCCCCCTAGTCGACTCAGATCCCGGGGTCGCGCTGAGCCCAGCGCGACTCTCGAAAGAATCCGCTCGAGATCAGCGATGTCCTTGAGTGCTTCGCGGACTGGCTCAAAGCGATATTCCTGAACCATGGATTCCACCGCATCGAGACGCCGCTCAATTTCCCCGCGGTCATTGATTGGGCGATGCAGCCAC
>CALKHC010000009.1 GCA_938091425.1 uncultured Luminiphilus sp.
GGTGTTTGAAGCGCTTGCCGAGCGGCTCGCCCAGCAAGATTGCCAGTTCATGATTCCACCTACGACTCGGTTCGCCGGGAGAGCCGGCGAGCAGAAAACTTGCTTTCTAAGAGACCCCAGCGGGAACTGCCTAGAGTTCAAAACCTTCCGTCAGCCGCATCGCTTATTTGCGACCGATACGGAGACCTATTGATAAGCGCGCATATTATTTTCATCTGGAGGTAACGGAGCAGAGGGAGGTTTATCGACGGCAGATTGCGTGTCGATACCCATGGTCAGGAGCGCTAGCGTGCTAACATTTCGATGACCGCCAAGGTGTTCTTCAATCTATGAATCAAGATGCCATTTTGAACATGTTGCATATGCAGCATCGCATGAACAGTCGAGTCCATGAGGACTGGATTAACCAGCACTTTGAATGGTATCGCGCCACTTGGATCGAGTGTGGCGAGCTGATGGATCATGTCGGCTACAAGTGGTGGAAAAAACAGGCGCCGGACATGGAGCAGGTGAGGCTGGAGGTGGTCGATATCTGGCACTTTGGCTTGTCTGCCTTGTTCGACACCGATACCGATCTTGAGCTGCTCTCTGGGCAAATTGCCACTGATTTTTCAGCGGCGGGGGATGACGAGTCGGATGATCGTGGCGCCAGTCAGCGCATTCATGCTGCGACCGAGGCCTTGGCGCAGCATGCGCTGGAGACTAAAGGGTTCTCTGTTCCTTTGTTTCGCGCCCTCATGCAGGCCTGCGACCTTTCTGCCGACGCGCTTTATCGCCATTACGTCGGTAAGAATGTGTTGAACTTTTTCCGTCAGGATCATGGTTATCAGGATGGCACGTATATCAAGGAGTGGCAGGGGCGGGAGGACAACGAGCATTTGTCGGAGTTGTTGGAGTCGTTGGATGCAGCTGAGTCGGGGTTTCCGGAAGCGGTTTATGAGGCGCTCTCGGTACGTTATGCCCAAGTGACATGAGCGGCTTTAAAGATCGTTTCTTTCAAACGCAGGATGGCCTCACGCTGTATATCCGTGACTATGCTGGCCCCGAAGACAACGCGGCCACGGTACTGTGCCTGCATGGCTTGACCCGCAACAGCAAAGATTTCCAGGATCTTGCACCCGCCCTCACCGATCACTTTCGGGTGCTGGTACCGGAGCAGCGGGGTCGAGGCCGATCGGATTACGATGACGATGTATCGCGTTACGCGCTGTTGCGGTATGTCGAGGACATGTACAGCCTGGTGGGCGATTTGGGTATAGAGCATCTAGCGGTCGTGGGGACATCGATGGGTGGGTTGATGACCTTTGCATTGAATGCGCTGCATCCGGGACTCATAACGCGCGCGGTGATTAACGATATCGGGCCTGAAATCGCAGAAGCGGGGTTAAATCGGATCAAGTCGTATGTGGGTGTGGCGGGTCCGTTCGCGGATTGGGCCGAAGCCACAGCCTATCTAAAGTCGGTCAGTGTCGAGATCTTTCCGGATTGGAGTGACGGGCAATGGGCAGATTTTGCACGTCAGTGCTATGTGGAGCGCGCCGGCTCGGTAGTCATCGATTATGATCCACGGATTGCGGAGCCGCTAACGACCCAAAGTAATGATACCGAGACTGAAACGCTCTGGTCATTGTTTGGAGCGTTATCGTCAGTTCCATCACTGCTGATTCGGGGCGAGCTCACGGATCTTTTGACTGAGAGCTGTGTGGCAAAAATGTGTGACATGCACCCTGGTATGACTGTTTTATCTGTGCCCCGGGTGGGTCACGCCCCGATGCTCAACGAGCCAGGCGTCACTGAATCGATTCGCAACTTTTTGATACCTTGAATATCCCAGATCTTGCGATGAGGCCTCGCCCGCGTTCGCAGGCCTAAGGCCTCAGTGCCCTGCCTTCATATTACCCAAATAGTCGAGCTTGCCCAGCGGCGTGCCCAGCTGTCGCAGTACGGTATAGGTGGTGGTGGCATGGAAGTACAAATTGGGCTTCGAAAAGGTCGCCAAGAAATTATCTGTCGTGAAGGGTATCTCCATCTTTCCGAAGCGGAAGTACATGTTCTGACCCGAGAGCGCCTCAATTGACTCCGATGTCTCTTTCTGTAGTTCGGCAAGCCCCTCGTCTATCAGATCGCAGAGTCCTGAATAGTCGATCCCTGGTTTTGAGGGTGGGGGGTTGAATTCACCTGCGCGCATACCTTGGATCGCGCCATATGAGTGATGCCATACAGAGATCACCTGAAAGCTGAAGGGATTCATAGTCTCGTGCAGCCGGTAGTCGACAATGTCGCTCAGGGGCATGCCGCTGACCTCTGCGTGCGCCTGGCCTGCTTTCAGCACGTTGGCGGTACTCTGAAGAATTTGCTCGTAGCACATGATGCTGGCGTCATAAAAAGAGAGTTGCATAGGGCGATATCCTTTTCTTCAGGAGCTAAATATAGGCGTAGCGGGCAGGTCAGTATGCGGCACATCGGCCAGATAATGATCAATGCTCTGTGCCAGTGCGAAGTCGCGTGAGGTAATGCCTTTCGCGTCGTGGCTCGATAGCCTGACTTGCACTGTGTTGTAAACGTTGTACCAGTTGGGATGATGGTCTTGCTGCTCAGCGCAGGTCGCAACGTGGTTCATGAACTGCCAGGCAATTTGAAAGTCGGCAAACTGGAGGTCTCTGGCCAGCCAAGTGTCTTCCAGTCGCCAGCTTGGATGGGCGGTCAATCGTTCCTGAATCTGTTCCGGTGTCAGGGCGGTCATGTTGCCTTTCTGGTCAGGACCACGCCTGACTCCAAATGATGTGTGTAGGGAAACTGGTCAAAAAACGCCAAGCTCTGAATGTCATGTGTCGCAGATAGTGTAGCGAGGTTGGGGCTGAGCGTCTCGGGACTACAGCTAATATAGAGCACCCGTTTGAATGTGCTCGCCAGCCTCAAGGTCGCCTCATCAAGGCCAGCTCTGGGTGGGTCTACGAGTAGGGTGTCGAACTGGTATTGCCCCAAAGGTTGCTTCAGGTCGGCGAGCCGCCGGAACGGCCGTTCCCCAGCCATAGCAGCCGTCATTTCCTCTGCCGATAGACGCGCGAGTTCGATGTTGGTAGTTCGGTTTGTTTCCACGTTCCAGCGCGCGGCAGCGGTTCCGGCCTTGCTGAGTTCAGTTGCCAGCACGTTGCGGAACTGATGTGAGAGGGGCAGCGTGAAGTTTCCGATGCCACAATACAATTCAAGCAGATCGTGATTAGTGGTAGCACACTGCTCCAACAGCCACGTCATCATTTTTTGATTGATAAAACCATTGGGTTGCGTAAAGCATTGCTCTGGCTGGCGATACCGATATTCTCGACCACCGACTTCAATTACCTCCTCAACCCAGTCGGTGTCTAGCACAAGCTTTTGCTTGCGGCTTCTACCGATTATCTTGCAGGAAAGCGATTCAGATAGTGCCTGCGCATTGGCCCGCCACGTGTCGTCTAGCGGGCGGTGATAAATCAGAGTGATCAATAATTCTCCGCTGAGTGTTGACAGAAACTCCACTTGAAAGAGCTTGCGCCGGAGTTCAGTCGAGCGCTGCAGTCTCTCACGCAGAGGCGTCATGGCGTTGGTAATGCGGGGGGCGGCGATAGGGAACTCGTCGATAACGTGGGGATTGCGCGGTTCGCCCGGCGGAAACATTACGTAGTGAAGGTCGTTGCCGTCGTGCCAGATCCTGAACTCGGCCCTGAGTCGATAGCCGCTAGCGATGGAGGCATGGTGCTGAGGGGTTGGCGGACATAGCGAGCGCAGTAGATCAAAAGCGCCGGCGGCCTTTTGGCGAAAAAGGGATTCGCACTGATCCGGTTGATAGTCGAGTTTTTGCACAGCGGTTACAGGCAGTTCTTGGGTTTGGGCAGACCGGCAATGCGGCTGCCCACTCGGGCGGGTGAGCCGGGGAACAACCCCATGAGATACAGGCTGTTGCCTTTGGCCGCTCCGAGTTGCTGTTTCGTATAGTTCACCAGCGCACGATTGGCCGGAGAGTCTCCGAAGGCCTGAAAGTATTCACGGAGCAGAGACAGCACTTCCCAGTGGGCATCCGTGAGCGCGATGCCTTCCTGTTCCGCAAACGCTTGCGCGATATCGGTAGACCACGTTTGGGTTCGATTTAAAAAACCGTTCTCGTCACACAAGTCTGCAAGGGAGCCGTCATCGATCATTGTTCACGTCCAGCTCATACTGTGGGGATGTTGGCTGAGTAGCTCAATCCATCCAGCAGTATCGATCACCCTGGCGTCGCCGTTATACGCACCTTTCGCGGCAGACTCGTCGAGCACCTTCACGTCGCACGGTACGCTCGACAGCGAGTCACCTATCAACTCAAGTACATTGCTATCCATCACCAGAAGTGTGTCCTGAGCGCTCACGAGGGCCAGGCAGTCCTCTACTTGGTGCTGACCGTAAAGCAGATGCAAGACCATCAGTAATTCACCACGATATCTGACGCGGTAGCAACGGCTGACCACTCCGCCTGCGTCATGAGCAAGACCATGAGGTCGTCGCGGAATAATAAGGTTTCATCACGTGGCGCCAGCGCATACACGCGATCAATCTCATAATAGGGGAGTGAGCCCAGCAGGCGATGCAGTGACTCATGATCGCTTGGCTCAGGCTTTAGCAGTTCGAGGGCCTCGCCAGAGAACGCCAGCGTTACCTTTTGCCCAAACGCCCCTGCGGCCAAGGCGAGGTCCGCGCCGGCTCTCAAGGCCGCTGCGGACTTTGGGATACCTGACAGCGTGATGAGCCAGCGCTTGCTGTTGGAGCTGGCTGCGGGCTCAGACAAAAGACACCACACGATCTGACCTGACGGCGGCCTCTACCAGTGCCCCCAGCCCACCTATTTGAAAGGGGCCCTCAGCATCGACGCCGTATTCTTCGGCTGCCTGACTGCAAAGTAAAAGTTCCGCTTGGGTGTGGTCTGCGACCTGTTGCCATTCAGAGATGCACTCGGCTTGAGTGGCGCTTACAACGCCCTCACTCTGAAAAAAACATTGCCGGATTGTATGGCCCTTTTCTGTTGCGGTCTGAATAAACCGACGGGCCAAGGCGAGACGGTGCAGGTCTTTAGGGCAAGTTCGGATAATTAGCGAGATTTCCATGGCCTAGATACGAAAAGCCCCGGCTTAGCCGGGGCTTTTCAGTGCGTTACTCCGGTTTCAGTCGTCACCGCCGGTAAAGACGGCGATGAGGTGAAGCAAGTGGATGAACAGATTGAAGATGTTCAGATACAGGCCAACTGTGGCGCGAATGTAGTTGGTTTCTCCGCCGTGAATGATTCGGCTGGTATCAAACAAGATTAGGCCGGCCATGATCATCACTACGACCGCGGAAAGCGTCAACGACAGAGCGGGAATCGCGAGAAAGATGTTCGCAATCATTGCGACAATCGCCACGATGAGCCCCGTCATCAAGAAACCGCCCATGTAAGAGAAATCTTTTTTGGTATTCAGGGCGTAAGCCGAGAGTGAGAAAAATACCAATGCGGTGCCAGCCAGTGCTTGCAGCACCATGGTCGGGCCGTTTTCCATTGCCAAGTAGAACGACAGCATTGGCCCAATGGACGCACCCCAAACGCCGGTGAAGGCAAAAATAGCAGGCAGGCCCTTGGCGCTGTCAGCCATTTTGTGAACGACGAAAAGTAGCACGAAGCCGACAAGCATCAGCACCAGCGCAAGGGATTGGGGCATGTTAATCGCGACCGCTACGGTTGCGGTGAACGCGCTAAATGCCAGCGTCAGTCCCAATAGCCAGTAGGTGTTGCTGAGCACCTTATTGGTGTTCGCAATACTTGCTGCCGGATCCATGGTCGCTGCGGTAGAAAAAACAGGCTTATCACTCATGATGTGTCGTTCCTTGATTAACCACGTTGCTTAAATAATAGGGCTGAATGATAGGGAATCCAAGTCCGTCATGGTGTTGCTGAGAATACGACAGAGACTGACGCAGACACCGATAATTGCCCTGGCTCGTACTCTGGCGCCATTTCAGCGGACATTGCCGCGGGCGCTGCCCTGTTCATCGTTCTGAAAACGGGCGCCCGTTGAGCGCCTGTGCTGATATTGTCAGGTATCCCCAACGTGAGGCCAGCGGCGGTCGCCAGAGTCTGGGCATCGGTTTTGGCATTGCCATAGGCGATGGCAAGCGCTCGAATTCGCGCGTCCTCGGTCTGTGAGCTACCGTACTGTGGTGCATCCACTGTCGTGGCGCCCTGTTCAGTGAGCATTTGCAGCGCCTCACCCAGCGAATCCAATGAGGTCAGTTTAAATGCCAGCGCACGGATCGCCTCGTAGCCCTGAAATTCTTGTGCCTCTGAGCGAGGATTCCAGCGATAGCGCGGTTGAATGCGGATTTGTCCTGCGTCGATGCTGTCTGCGGCCACCGGCAGGTCATCAACGCCCGCCAGCAGTCGGGACATCACGCGGTCTACGATCGCTTGCGCGTTAGCCGCGGTGTCAGCTGTATGGCTGACCGAGGCGCTCATCCGGGCATATTCAGGCTCGATTTCTACCGTGCCCTTGCCTTCAACCGAGAGGGTTTGCGCGGCGATGCAAGCAGAAAAAAGGGCCCCGGTGAGGACCAGCAGTGCCAAACACGCCGTTTTCAATGGGCTGATAGCCATAGTGACGACTCCATCTTTTTTCCATGAGTTCCGTGAATCAGACCCGAGATCGTTGAGGTGGGTTCCCGAGAGGGTATTACCGCACACAAATCGCGTAGCTCAAACCCAGCTCGCAAAGCACGGTACGCGCCGCCTGAGACCCGCCGCTGCATTTCATTGTAAGGCGAGTTGCCGTAGTCTCCAGCATTCATTTATTGAGAAGTATCAGGAGTAGCGTGATGAGTTTTGTTGTGGTGGCGAAGTTTCCGTGTAAACCCGGTCAGGTCGACGCAATGGGCGATTTGTTGAGGGCAGCGCTGTCTGATACCAGAGCCTTCTCAGGCTGCGAGCGGATTGATGTGGTGCTAAATGAGGCATCGGGTACGTATCTGCTCGTTGAATACTGGGATCAGGAGTCCTCTTACGACACGTACCTTCAGTGGCGGACGGACACTGGCATCGCCGAGGTATTGGCGCCCCATATTGAGGGGGGCTGGGACGGCATATTGGCGTCGGTTGATCGCCTTGGAATAATGAAAGATATATAGTCTATACAGTTAGTTATACTAAATATCTAGGAAACACTTTAGATGATTGATCAACCACTTACGCTGCCCTGCGGCGTAGAAATCCCAAACCGTTTGTGCAAAGCCGCGATGACAGAAGGTTTAGCGAGCCCCTTCGGAGAACCCACACCGGCGCTCAATCAGCTATACAGCATATGGAGTGACGGCGGCGCGGGGCTCTTGTTGTCTGGCAATGTGCAGATCGATGGGGATCATCTAGAGCGTCCCGGTAACGTCATCATCGAGGGTGAGCCCTCTGCCGCGATGCAGGTCGCCCTTGAGGCCTGGGCGGCCGCTGGAACTCGCGGCGGCAATCAGTTTTGGGCGCAAATCAGTCACGCAGGTCGGCAGTGCCAAAAGATTGTGAACCCGCACCCTAAAGCGCCTTCAGCCGTCAAGTTGGGACTGCCGGGGGGGCAGTTCGGGGAGCCTGATCCCATGACTGAAGAGGATATCGAGGACGTGATCGCTGGGTTTGCAGGGTGCGCCAAGGTCCTCGTCAACGCGGGGTTTACCGGGGTCCAGTTGCACGCTGCCCACGGCTATCTGCTGTCGCAATTTTTGAGTCCCCGGAGCAATCAACGCGAGGATCAGTGGGGAGGCTCGCTCGAGAACAGGGCGCGAGTGTTGCTGTCCTGTGTAGCGAGGGTCCGCGCCGCGGTGGGGCCTGCGGTTCCGATTTCGGTCAAGCTCAACAGTGCCGATTTTCAGCGGGGCGGTTTTGATTTTAACGAGAGTCTGCAGGTCGCCAAATGGCTGGAAGAAGCCAGTGTAGATCTCATTGAAATATCGGGAGGCACCTATGAACAGCCTCGACTTCTCAACCTAGAGGGCATGGAGCCGGTACAGGAGCAGTCAGTTGCGGCCTCGACACGCGCCCGCGAAGCTTATTTTGTAGATTTTGCGGAGGCCATGCGCAAGGAAATCGGTATCCCACTGATGGTCACGGGCGGGTTACGGCGGCTGGAGGCGATGACTGCCGCGTTAGAGACAGGCTGTGCCGATATGATCGGCATTGGTCGGCCGATGTGTGTGGTCACAGATGCGCCCGCACAATTATTGGGAGGCGTTGCTGAGCTGCCTCGCTTTGAGTCGAAGTTATCGCTGTTACCCAAGGGCCTTCGCTTTTTAAATGGCATCAAGCTTGTTCGCACGGTTGGCGCATTCGCCACTCAGTATTGGTTCTATGAGCAAATAGCCTCGCTTGGCCACAACGGCACCACGCAGACTAATATGGGCGTGATGGCAGCGACCAAGGCGCAAACCAAGGCTGCGAATCTTTGGCTGGAACAGCGCAAGGCACTGACCGATGAGAAATCCGATCAGGCTGCTTGACCTCTGCCAGCGTGAAATTGATGTGACGTCTCAATCAGAGGTCTGCCCCGATGATCATTAACTCTTATCGATTTGTGTTGCCGGCGCTGGGACTCTGCCTCACCGCGGCCGCGTCAATGGCTGAGTCAGTGTCACGCGAGAGCCTCGCGCATGCGGAGATGCTGCGTGCCCAAGCCATGGCGGGTAGCAATGCCATGGCGATTGTGACCTCGCTTACCACCGAAGTAGGGCCCCGCCTGGCGGGCAGTGAGGCAGAGGGGCGTGCCCGTATCTGGGCCGTCAACACGCTCGCAGCAAAGGGTTTTACCAATATTCGCAACGAGCCTTTTGCAATGAATGCATGGGAACGGCACGAAGAGGGCGCGGAGATCCTTGCTCCCTATCCCCAGCCTCTAGCGGTCACAGCCTTGGGCGGCTCGGTGCCCACAAACAAGGCCGGTTTGGGCGCGGAGGTCGCACTATTTGAGACCCTTGAGGATTTGAAGCGGGCGCCGGAGGGAAGCCTTTCGGGCCGCATAGCCTATGTGGGGCATGCGATGCAACGGACGCAGGACGGCTCATCCTATGGGTATTTCAATGAGGCCCGCACCGCCGGTGCGAGTATCGCGGCAGGTAAAGGTGCGGTCGGATACCTGATTCGCTCTGTCGGCACCGATAGCCACCGTTTCCCACATACGGGTTCTCTTCGTTACAAAGAGGGGATACCGCGTATTCCAGCCTTGGCACTCTCCAACCCCGATGCGGACCAGATAGAGCGTATTGCGGCAGAAGGAAAGACGCTTTCAGTCCGAATCACGGTGGATAGCTCTGAGGTACCCGCTGCGCAATCCGGCAACGTGGTTGCCGAAGTTGTTGGCCGTGAGGCGCCCGAGGAGATTGTGATAATCGGCGCCCATCTGGACAGTTGGGACCTTGGCACGGGCGCTATTGACGATGGCGCCGGTGTGGGTATCACCATGGCCGCGCTGGAGCTCATCAAAAATGCGGGTCTGGCGCCCCGACGAACGATCCGACTGGTGTTATGGGGCGCCGAGGAAGTGGGGCTGCTGGGTGCCAATGCCTATCGGGATCGGCATGAGGCGCAGCTGGAACGGCATGTCATTGGGTCAGAGAGTGACTTTGGCGGTGGCAGGGTATGGAAGGTGACTGCGGACAGCCAGACTGAGGCGGGCGATCAGCTTTTTGCCGAGATTGCGCGTTTACTCGCGCCGATCGGCATCGCGCCTGGGAGTGATGACCAGCCCGGCGGCGGGCCGGATTTATATCCACTAATTGCGGCGGGCGTACCTACACTGCGGCTGCATCAGGATGGGCGTGACTACTTTGATCTGCACCACACGGCTGATGATACCGTGGACAAGCTCGACGCTGCGTCGCTGGATCAGAACGTGGCGGCTTTTGCCGTCTTCGCTTGGCTCGTGGCAGATAGTGATGTGAGTTTCAGGTCGGCGGCAGAGTAGACCCTGAAGTTGACCAAATATTGATGTTAGGCGAAGTGAATCGATGTGTTGCGTGAGAGGGATGAGTAAGTGATGAGAATCAGAGACGGTCAGGGTTGGTTGAGCGGCGTCAAAAGCGCCTTTTGGGCAATCGGCGGCGTGCTGGCGTGCTTGGCATTGCTCACGGGCTGCGCCGACAAGCCAACCTATGAGGTCGACTACGACCAGAGCTTTGCCTTTGCGGAATATAAGACCTACCGCTGGTACGACGACGACCACAATTCAAGAGAGAGCCAGTATCGGCGCTACAACAGCAGCGATCAACGGGTGAGAAATACTGCTGATCAAGAGTTGGCACAGCGTGGCTTCAGGCAGGGAGCCCGAGGTCAGGCAGAGTTTTGGGTGAACTACCACGTCACCAAGCGCCAAACTCAAAAAATCAGTGGCCAAGAGCAGGGCATGCATGGCGGTGTTGCGGCGGGGACTTATGGCCGCTCAGTCAGTGTGGGTTACTCGTCGGGGCAATCCGTCAAAACCTATGAAGATGGGACTGCCGTGTTTGATGTGATTGATATCGGAACCGGCAAGATCGTGTGGCGAGGTGTGGCGGAGGGGCGTCTCAAGAACAATATGTCCAACGCCGATCGGGAGCAGCTCACCATCACCGTCGTTCATGAGTTGTTAAAGCAGTTTCCTCCTCAATAAAGAGCTTAGGCCAGCTTGAGTGAAAGCTCAGTGCTGGCCGCGCGCCGTGGCTGAAATCGGCTAGGGGGGCACCGGTCAGGGTCACGCCTCAGGCGCGACGATGGCGCCGCGCAGGCAGTGATGGTGAGTAGGGTGCTTTAGGCCTCCGGCAGAATCTCTAAAGTAACCTTATTGATGGTGGCGTTGATCTCACTGTATCTGCGATCGTTTAGTTGTCGCTTGATCACCGGAGCGCCTCGGTCCATGCCAATGTCGGTCCCTTCGTCGATCGAGAAGCGCGAGGCAATGGTCGTCTCCAGTCTTCCGCTGGCCGTCGCTACGTTGTTGACGACAAGTCTTAGATCGGCGCCTTTTCCAATGCCGCCTCCGTCATAGTAGATCTCGAGGCGGATATCCGAGTCACCAGCACTGAGCCTGCGCTGGCTTCTTACAGTTACCAAATCGCCAAGATTGTTATAGGTGTAGGTCGGATATCCGTCTTCCACGTACAGCGCCCATCCGCCGAAGCGGCTGCCTTGAGCAATGATGATGCCGTCCGCAGTTTGGCCCTCGGCGACCGTTACGCTCGCGGAGATCTGCCCGGAGGTGTTTTTCATGTTCAGAACCGCATCTTCATCCAGGCCCTTAGCGCCGGGATAGAGGTCAAGCGTGGTGCGGCCTGCCATGATGGTGGGTCGCCCTGCAACCGCTGGCAGCAGTCTCTCGAGCAGTCGATCGTCCAGTGGTAGTACCTGATTCGCAATCGCTTCCTCCATAAAGGTGGCTCTCATGGCCTCAAGCCGCTCCGGGTACTGCTCGGCAAGATTATTATTAAGGCTGAAGTCATCGAGCGTGTTGTAGAGCTCCCAGCCGTCATCATTGGCGACTGTATTCATCTTCACCGTCTCCCATGGCAGCTTGACGGTGGTTCTTGCCAGCCAGCCATCCTGGTACAAGCCGCGATTACCGATGATTTCGAAATACTGCTTGGTATGGCGCTCGGGGGCATTTGCATCATCGAAGCTATAGGCCATGCTGGTGCCTTGAATGGGTATTTGCGGCACGCCATCTACTACCGTTGGCTCAGGAATACCGGTTACCTCGAGGATCGTGGGTACCACATCGATGACATGGGTGAACTGTTCGCGAATTTCCCCTTTAGCTTGAATGCCGTCTGGCCAGTGGATCACGGTTCCATTTCGAGTGCCGCCAAAGTCGCCAGCAACTTGCTTGGTGAACGCGAATGGTGAGTCAAACGCGATCGCCCAGCCTACAGACATATGCGCATAGGTATTGGGTCCGCCCCAGTCATCTAAATGCGCCAACTGTTCCGCGTCCGTTTCAGGCACTCCATTGAGATACTTGTTCCAGTTCCAATTACCGGTCTGATCGCCCTCCGGGCTCGTGCCGTTGTCGCCACTGATGTAAATGACCAGTGTGTTGTCCAGCTCACCTAAATCATCAATCGCGTCTAATAATCGGCCGGTTTCATAATCAGAGTACTCACTGAAAGCGGCATAGACCTCGGCTTGGCGCGCATAAATTTTCTTCTTATCGTCGTTTAAGCTGTCCCAGTCGGGGACGCTGGCGGGCTTGGGGGGTAGCTCGGTGCCGGCGGGCACCACGCCGCGCTCGATCTGCGCCTGCAGAACCTCATTTCGGACCGCATCCCAGCCCTGGTCAAACTGGCCTTCATATTTTTCAATCCA
>CALKHC010000010.1 GCA_938091425.1 uncultured Luminiphilus sp.
GCGGCCTCTTCTAGCCTTGATAGTGCAAGCAGTGAGCGACCTTTGTTGACTCTCGCGGGCAAATGCGAGGGCGCCGCTTGAAGGGCGCGGTCGTAGCAATCCAGTGCGTCCTGTTCGCGACCCATCTGCCGGTAGAGATTGCCAAGGTTGGTGACGACGGCTGGTGCAGCATGTAAGTCAATCGATTGCTTAAAAGCGATCTCGGCGCCGGCCAGGTCGAGCCGTCCTTTGCGCGCCAGCGCAATCAATTGCCATACATCGGCGTCAGTAATTGACTGATTGAGCAGGGGTGTGAGCAGGGCCTCGGCATCGGCGTGGTGGTTGCTTTGAATAAGGCCGATAGCCCGATTTAGCTGTTCCGCAGTCGCCATTCAATGGCCTCTTATCAATACGAATCTGCGCTTAAAACCTGACCCAGATGGTCTCACAGGGCGTACTCCCCTGCATAATGCACAACCCATCGCACTTGTGAGTTGATTCTGCGGCCGGGCACTTTCAGCTGAGATAAAACAAACATGAAAACAGCCGCCCAACATCCCATGCTGATTGCAACGCTGGGCATTATGCTCTTTTCGATGATGGATGCGGTGATGAAGGGGCAGGCGTTGGCGATGGGTACCTACAACGCTATGTTCTGGCGCATGGCTATGGGGGCGCTTATCGTGGCGGTGTTGTATTTACCCACACGGCCCGTGCCAGCGTCGGGGCGGGTACTGAAAATTCATGTGATTCGGGCCGCGCTGACGGCCGTTATGGCCTATCTGTTCTTTTTCGGTCTGACGCGGATCCCGCTGGCACAGGCCATCGGCTTGTCGTTTATCGCGCCGATTATTACGCTGTTTCTGGCGGTTCCCATTTTGGGTGAGCGTATTGGAGCCAACGCCAAGCTTGCTGCGATGTTGGGCTTTTGTGGTGTGATGGTGGTTGTCGGTGGCGAGTTGTTGGCGGTCGATGAGGGCAGTGATGTTGTGGGTATGACCGCGGTGCTGCTCTCGGCGGTTATGTATGCCTTCAATTTGGTGCTGCAGCGCATGCAGGCGTTGGTCGCCAGACCACTCGAGATCGCCTTTTATCAAAATACCATCGTGTTTTTGATGCTGCTGATGGGCGTGCCTTTTGCCGTCTCCTGGCCGGCGAGTTCATATCAGTGGGGTGGTGCGGCGCTCGCGGCGGGTTTCGCCGTAGGATCCCTCATGCTTATGTCACTGGCATATCGGCAAGCCGAGGCTCAGCGGCTGGTCGTGATTGAGTACACAGCGTTTATTTGGGCCGCGATGCTGGGCTGGTGGTTCTTCGCCGAGCCCGTCACAGCGCGAACTCTTCTGGGCACTGGTTTAATTGTGTTGGGCTGTTTTGTGAGTGCCCGGGGCGGCAGTCGTTAGCTAGAGTGTCCGTAACGCTAGCTCGCCGCGCCAGCGGCTGATGTCACATCGCGCTCTGCTTGGCTGCGATAAAGTCACCATGCGGCACATACAGCAGATCTGCGACTTTACGGATCACGTGCTCCTCGTACCGGCTAAGTTCGTTGTCTGCCATAGCTACCCGCCACATCATGGCCAGCAGGTCGCGCTTCTGCTCAGCCGATGCCAGCTCATTTAAGGTGCGAGTGAATTCAAAGAGGCAGGTTGCGGCGTCCGCTTGCTCAACGGCCGCTTCGGTTATCGTGGAGACTTCGTCTGTACTGAGGTTGAACTGATCCGTGAGCAGCGTAGTGACCGTCTGTTGCTCGATCGTCTCGACCGTAAAATCGGCGCGCGCCACCTCAAACATGAGTGCAGCGCAGGCGAGCTCAAGTGCGCGGTGTTTGTCCTCAGTTGCAGCTGCGCTTTTATTGCCAAGCAGGTACTTGAGTTTGTTGATTAGCATAGAAGATGTCGTCGGGGTCTACCGGAATACAGATTGCGCGTTTTGTCGGTGAATTGCTGCGGCGGTTAACAAAGCAACGATCAAGACAATGCACTCGCCAGCAATTTCATCGGGTGTCCAAGCGCCGCCGTGTGTGACGGCAGAAAGCACACGACCGGGGATAACCAAACCAACCAACAAGCCACCTGATATCACCAGGGCAGCGTGGTTTCGGATGGCCCCCAGCGCCAACAGCCCGCCGGCACCAACAAAAAACGCCGCTGAGTCGCCGATTTGGGTGCTGCGGCCGGTGCCGTCCAGCAAACTGGCACCGAGTATCTCCGCCGCGGTGGCCGGCTGCAGCCACCAGATAACGCCGATGAGCAAAAGCCCCAGGCCGGATAAGGTTGTCATGATTCGAAGTAAGATCAGCATCAGGTTGTCCTCGCAGGTTGCAAAGGGATGTGTCACACCGTCGATACCACGTTGACGCTGTGACATACTGTCCAAATCATGGCGGTAAATCCAGCCCCAACCGGGTGCCGACGGCAAAGAGAGGAGTCCTCCATCAGACGTTTTTCTACTGTGAGTGCGGGCCTGATGCTGAGCGTTTTATTGCTGGTGCCGCTCGATGCGATGGCCATGCAGATATTCGTAAAGACACTCACGGGCAAGACCATCACCTTAGAGGTGGAGCCATCAGATTCTATCGAGAACGTCAAAGCCAAGATTCAGGACAAGGAGGGGATTCCGCCCGACCAGCAAAAACTCGTTTTTGCAGGCAAGGTATTGGAGGATGGCCGAACCCTTTCTGACTACAACATTCAGAAAGAGTCGACCTTGCATCTTTTGTTGCTGACCTTACCCAGCGTGCCAGTGCCGACGCTACCTGTCGCAGTTTTATTTTTATTATTGCTGGGGCTACCAGTTGTCAGTTGGCGGGTTGGCGCCAGGCGAAGGTATTAACCCCACTGCAGGCGTTTAGCGCCCCAGCTTGTCCCGCAAGCTGTAAAACAGCATCCCAGCCACCAGGCCAGGCCAGCGCAGCAGCGTGCCGCCCGGAAAGCCATGGGTCGGTACCGACGCCATCAGATCAAAACCGCTGGTGTCGCCGTCAATCGCCTCCGCCAGCAAATGCCCCGCCATAGTGGCCGTGGGGACACCGTGCCCCGAGAATCCTTGCGCATACCAGAGGTGCTCGCCGACACGACCAAAGTCGGGCATCCGGTTCATCGTAATACCCACGGCGCCACCCCAGCCATACTCCACCTCGATCTCCTCAAGCTCCGGATAGATATTGAGCATGTGCGGTCGCACAAAGGCTTTGATGTCACGCGGGAAGCGGCTCGAGTAGTTTTCTCCACCGCCGAAGAGCATCCGGCCGTCTTCGGAAAGCTTCCAGTAGTTGATGACGAACAGCGTGTCTGACATCGACAGGTTGTCGCGGTTAATTCTCGGTAACAAATGTGAGGGCAGGGGTTCGGTGGCGATCACAAAGTTATTGATGGGCATGATGTTGCCGGCGAGCCGCGGCATGAGCTTGCCGAGATAGGCATTGCATCCGAGTACCACCTGTTGAGCCTTCACATGGCCCTGCGCAGTTTTGACCTCGCCAGACTGGCCGTCAGGTGCCGGCTGGGCGCGACTGTGCTCGTAGATTCTGACCCCCGCCTCGGCTGCGGCCCGCGCCAGCCCTACAGCATATTTCAAAGGGTGGAGGTGTCGGCAACCATCATCCAGTAAAGCGCCATAAAATCCCTGCGCGCTGGTCCGCTCTGCCACTGCGTCTGGCGCAAGATAAGAGAGTTGCTGGTAACCATACTGAGATTCGAGATGTTCGAGCTCGGCTTGCAGCTCTCCAGCGTCGCTGGGCTTGGCGGCCAAGTGTAGGTTTCCTGAGCCCAGCTCGCAGTCAATTTGGTGCTCGTCGATCAGCTCACAGACTTTTTGCACGGCGTCGAGCCCGAGCTGCCAGAGGCCTTTAGCGGCCTCCATGCCCACCCATTTTTCAATGCTGGACTGGTCTGCCCGTTGGCCCGTACCGACATGACCGCCGTTGCGACCTGAAGCGCCCCAGCCGACCCGTTCTGCCTCCAGCAGCACCACGTCATAACCCTTTTTCTTAAGATGCAGGGCCGCCGACAGACCGGTATAGCCACCACCGATCACGCAGACATCGGCGGTCTCCTCGCCTTGTAAAGACGGGAACGCGGGCAGAAGCGGCGCTGTAGCGGCGTACCAGCTGTCGGGGTATTTCCCCGCTGTATGGCCGGCGATTCGATCATTCATGGTTGGCATTATGCCGCTTGCCGGTATCGAGACGCCATCCGATACTGTGCGCTTGTGGAGCTGCCCGCGGGGCGTTATGAGTGAGCCGAACCATAAAACGGCATCCAATACAGCAGGTGCATACAGTCCTGAGGGCGTCAGTGACGCGTCACAGGTGCCCTCTGCTGATATGGCCACCATTGAGGCGTGGCTGAAAGAGCACAAAATCTCAGAGGTGGAATGCCTCGTTCCCGATATGACGGGCAATGCCCGGGGGAAATTTATACCGGCTCACCAGTTCATTGCGAACCGGGAAATCAAGCTACCCGAATCTATCATGGTGCAAACGGTCACCGGTGAGTACACCGACGACCATTGGGATTTTGTGGAGCCCACCGATACCGACATGCTGCTCAGACCCGACGCTTCTACCCTGAGGCTGGTGCCCTGGGGGCGGGAGCCGACCGGGCAGATCATCGCCGATTGTTACAAGCCCGATGGCGAACCGCATCCTCTGTCGACCCGCAATGTGCTGCGTTATGTGCTCGGACTCTACGAGGAGGCCGGTCTCAAGCCGGTGGTGGCGCCCGAGGTGGAGTTTTACCTCGTTAATAAAAACACTGACCCCGATTATGAGCTGATGCCGCCCAAGGGGCGCTCCGGTCGCCGTGAAGTGGCGCGTCTGTCCTACAGCATCGATGCCGTGGCGGAGTTTGAAGACTTCGTAGAGGACATGTACGACTTTGCCGACCAGCAGCAGTTGGATGTCGATACGCTGATTCATGAGAACGGTGCCGCCCAGTTGGAGATTAACTTCAATCATGGCGACCCGCTGGCAATGGCCGATCAGGTCTTTGTCTTCAAGCGCACGGTTCGCGAGACCGCGCAGCGTTACAACATGTACGCGACGTTTATGGCCAAGCCCATGCAGCGCGAACCAGGTTCTGCAATGCATATTCACCAGAGCGTGATTGATCTGGAGACGGGCAAGAATATCTTTGCTACCGACGACGGTAAGCCCAGTCAGGCCATGATGGAGTTTATGGCCGGCTTGCAGCGCTATACGCCGGAGCTCATTAGCTTTTACGCACCCAATGTGAACTCTTACCGACGTCTTGCACCCGATATTTCTGCGCCGATTAACCTGAGCTGGGGCTTTGATAATCGCACCACCGCATTCCGGGTACCCAATTCGGATCCCGCGAATTTGCGGATCGAAAATCGTTTCCCCGGTGTGGACGCCAACCCTTATCTGGCGATCACGGCGACACTGGCCAGTGGACTGTTGGGTATGCGCCAGCACCTGCAGCCCACCGAACCGCATCAGGGTACGGCCAACGAGGATGGCGTCGGCGTGGCTCGAACGCTGGAAGAGGGCGTGCGCAAGTTGAACAACACCCCCGAGCTGCAGGCCATGATTGGCGAGCTCTTCATGCGCGCCTATGCTGCGGTGAAGCTCGATGAGTTCGAGGAGTTCAATCGCGTGATCAGCTCTTGGGAGCGCGAGCACCTGCTCCTTCAGGTATAACGCGGTGTTTGCAAGCCTGTCCCGATTTTACTTCGGTCACCGCTCGTGACGGATTCGACCCTCGGCCATCAGATTTTTCGCTGGGTGAAGTATCTGACCTATGCCCTGCTGTCGCTGAATATCTGGTTATTTCTCGCCGAAGAAATCAACAGTGCGCGATTCGCGATTGCGAGCGGCGAAGATGTGGTAATGGGGGTCCAACTCTTCTCCGCCACGCTCGATACGCTCGCCTGGGTCATTCTGTTGCTCCTGTTTGAGCTCGAGACGGCAATCATTCCCGACCACCGTTTGAGAGGCCTCCTTCGGTTTGGTATTCACGGCGTGCGTATGCTGTGCACGCTCGCAATTGTCATGGCATTCCTCGGCTACTTTGGGGAGTGGCGCACGCTACTGCCGAGTGACCTTTTGATGGGAGAGGCCTGCGCGCGGGTCAGCGAGGGCTGGTCTTACATGGTCAAGCTCGATGATTTTGTGCCGCTCACGGCCGAGAACTGTAGCCAGTTTGGCGCTGATACGCGGCTTGTCACTGGACTTGAGGGGGTTATCGCATCGCCTGCGGGTTTACTCGAAGGTCAGCGGCTGGCGCTGGTGGACGTCATTAATTCTGCTGCGTGGATTTTGGTGGTGATCTTGTTGGAGATCGAAGTCAGATTGCTGACCCGGTGGGGAGGGGGCTCCCGACCCATGGCGCGTCTCGCCAACAGTCTGAAGGTTGTGCTGTATAGCACGCTAGTGGTGGCCGCGATTTACTGGGGCTTCAAGGGCGATTTTCTGGACTTCTGGGACGCTGCGCTCTGGCTATTCGCCTTCGTCTTTATCGAGCTTAACGTCTTCGAGTGGCAACAGGAAATCCGTGACCAGACCGAGAGTGCCCAAGGGCCCGTCTGACTCAGAGTTCGTCGCCGAAATCGAGATCGTAATCGCCGAGCTCTTCACGCAGCCTCAGCATCTCAAGGCGCTCCTCCGCCCGACGACGCTTCGCTGCTTTCAAAGCCTTTTCGGTGACCGCCTCGACGAAGTCTAGTGACTCAAAGTCCTCGTCAGCTAGTTCGCTAAGACCCGGCTCAAAAAACTCTTCAGCCGGTTCTTCTGTTACCGCAGTTGTGTCTCTCTCACCCATAAACCACCTCCCGACGATTCTGAACAAAAGACCAGCAGCAGCTGGTTCGCGCCATCTCAGCGCAGCCGCTCTCATGTCACAAGAAATTTTTTGATCTGAAGCGGTATATCGCACATAACAAATTAAGCTAAGTGCCGCGCTTGGTTTGGATGTATAAAGACAAGTTCCCCCTGACGATTTTACCCTGATGGCGGTTCGCCCCAGTCTGCATGTGCAGGCCTAGCGGTTGAACTCCGCCCGCAGTGGCGCATCGGTATGAGAGTAGCTTTGAGCGGCTGAGCGTTAGCTCAGCTGTGCAGCAATGGTCTCGACAATTTCTTCCGGCGTAAGCTCGTCGCAATCGACCACTATTTCACCGTAGCGCTCGTAGAGTGGCACCCGCTCTTTGTATAGGTCTTGAAGCGTCTGCTCGCCATCGGCGGCAATGCCGCGGTGAGGCGCGAGAGACACGCGGTACTCGATAGTGTCGACCCGTGCACGCAGGTACACCACAGTAGAGGCGGTGCTGAGCCGAGTCATGATGTGCTCGCTGTAGACCACGGAGCCGCCGGTGGAGATGACCGAAGGAAAGAGGGGCATGTCGGTCAACACCTGTTCCTCGATCGCTCTGAACGCCGCGTTGCCCTTGGCGTCCATAATTTGTTGCAGAGACAGGCCCTCCTGCGCCTCGATCAGGCCATCAGCATCGACCAGTTTGAGATCAAGTCTTGAGGCCAAGGCGGCGCCGATTGTGCTCTTGCCGCTACCGGGCATACCAATCAAGGAAATGATTTTATGGGTGGCCACGCCGATGAGTGTTCCTTTTCAAGACTGGGTCATGCCTTGCTCACAGGCATCGAGAGTACCCGATAGCCAAGCTCCAAACTATCGCCAACAAGCTTAGCCTCGTGCAACGGTATTCGTACGTGATGGTTAGTCTGATCGATCACCTCCGGTCTGCGCGTCGGCGAACTTGATGGTTGTCGGCTGGGCCCGGAGAACGCGAGGCGGCTTCAGTTAGCCCAGTCGCGCTCGGCCCTGAACTGCCGGGAGAGATACTCCATCTGGTCCGCCAGAACCCGGTCCTTGGCCAGATAGTGCCACTCGTAAGTGTTAGGCCGGAAGGGCACAGCGAGCAGCGGCATATGTGCTTCCTCAGGCGTCTGGCAATCTTTTAACCAGTTACAACGCTTGCAGGCAGCGACAACGTTTTCCCATTTATCGCTACCGCCGCGTGAAATGGGCACGACGTGATCCCGGGTCAGCTCGCTGCGGCTGAACTGACCCCCGCAGTAAAGGCAGCGGTGATCATCACGTCGAAACAGCGTGCGGTTGCACAGTGGCGGCGTGAAGTGATTCATCACTCGCCCTTCGAGCGCGACAATCGGTTGCAGGATGATTTCTGAGCGGATGCCGGTGAGGCGCTGGATGCCCCCAAACACTGGTGGCAGGGATTCCCCGATGCCGTAAAGGACATCGCCGCGGGCGTAGGCGGTCACCGCCTCATTCAGTGTCAGCCACCCTCTAGGTTGACCCGACACGTCCAGCTTGAGAATCGCTTGCATTGGTCTCGCTCA
>CALKHC010000011.1 GCA_938091425.1 uncultured Luminiphilus sp.
GGGCAACGTGAATGCTGAATCGGGGGTGCGCGAGGCGGTGACAATGACGGTTTCCAGCGCGCTGCTTTCATCTGGCTCCTGAGCGTGAACTGGCTGCTGGAGGGCAAAGTAGCCCATGAGGGCGACGACCTGACACGCGGTCCTAGCATTCGCACCGAGGTGGCGCACTGTGGAGTTGTAGAGCCTTGGAGAGATCCTTACCGCAGAAGTTGTCGCCACAGACCGTGACAACGAAGCGCATTTTGAGCAAAACTGCGCGTCATGCCAAGCGCCCAGAGATTAATCCCTTGAGTTCAGAGGTCCTCGCTGTTAACGATTCGTTGCCTATCCGCACGAGTGAGCCAGTGCACTCGGGTAAGGTACGGTCCGTCTACTGGCTCTCTAGGCAAGACAGCGAGAGGCTGATCCGGCAGCGCCAGTATCCAGTGGCGCCTGACGGACAGCTCGCTTTGATGGTGATCAGTGATCGTATTTCAGCGTTTGACTGTATTTGGCACGGTGAGGGAGGGCTCGCGGGGGTGCCGGGAAAAGGTGCCGCCCTCAACGCCATCTCTCAGTTCTGGTTTGCCAAGTTCAGCCGTGCCGGACTGGCGCGCAGTCATATCCTCGAGGTGCCGCATCCTTTGGTCTGGGTTGTACAACGCGCCGAACCGGTCATGATCGAGGCAATCGCCCGGCGCTTTATCACCGGCTCGATGTGGCGCGCTTATGAGCGTGGCGTGCGCGAGTTTTGCGGTATTGAATTGCCTGAACACCTGCATCGGGATCAGCGTTTAAGCGAGACGCTGGTGACGCCTTCGACCAAAGGAGTCATGCGCGGTTTGCGGGGTATCCCAGAGGCGGATGATACCAACGTCTCGCGTGCTCAATTGGAAGCGCATTGGCAGGCCTTCGGCTTTCGTACCAGAGAGGACGTTGCGCGCTATGAAGTGTTACTCAGAGAGGGCGTTGACCTGATCGCCAGGCACCTCGCGCCCCTCGATTTGATGTTAGTCGATACCAAGTTCGAGTTTGGCTATGCACGCGATGCGGACGGGGAGGAGAGCCTCATATACATGGATGAGGTCGGTACACCAGATTCCTCCCGGATATGGGATGCGGTGGCCTATCGAGGCGGCAGTGTGGTCGAGAACAGCAAGGAAGAATTTCGTCAGGCGCTGCTGAGGCATGTCAATGATCCTGAGCTCCTGCTGGACCACCAGCGCTTTGAGGAGCGCAAACTGTTTGCAGCGGATCATGCGCTCCCCGCAGTGATGCTCCACACGCTGTCGGAAACTTATCGGTCAGTGGCTGAGCGCATCACTGAGCGCCCGCTAGATGTCCCCGACCGCCCGCTCGAGAGTATGATGGCGGTGCTAGGAGACGAACTGGGCTTGGCCCGTTAGCCGGTTGTTGAGGAGAAAAGCCATGCCGATTTTCCAATTGACTGAGTCGCTGTCCGTCGCGGCACAGATCGCCCCGCAGGATATTCCCAATCTTGCGGCGCAGGGGTTCACCACCGTGGTATGTAATCGCCCAGACGGCGAGGTGCCGGGGCAAGCGACCATGGATGAGATCGAAGCGGCGTGTCACGCTGCTGACCTGCTGTTTGTTCGCTACCCGGTAGATGCGATAAATTTTCCGGGCCCGGACATTGAGGGTTTGGGGGCTTTGTTTGATGACCCCAGTCAATCGGTGCTGGCCTACTGCCGAACGGGTACCCGCTGCGCCAACTTGTGGGTCATCTCGCGGACCGGTGACGGGCAGGCAGAGGCCATACAAATGGCGCGAGGCATTGGTTTCGATCTGAGTCTTGTTCGCGCCTGAACCCGGTTGCTGGGCTTCTTAAGCCCTGATCGGCCCTCGCCTGGCAGAGCCTTAACGGCGTTGTTGATCGTGGACTACCGCAGCGCGGTCAGTAGCGCTTCCAGAGCCAGCTGTGCATCTGCACTCCAGAGGCCGGTGCCAAGCCCTGTGACGGGTGTTGCCGCATCTGAGACTTGGATATGTTCAGGGTGGTGCGCCTCTGCAATGGTCGCGTAGGGCAGTAAATCTTCCTGATTAGGGCCTGCATCAAGACGATAGACTCGCAGAGAGAGCAACTCATCCAGCATCACCGTTTGTCCCGTGAGTTGGGTAAAGGCGTGACCGCAGTGCACGCTCGCCTCGGCGATGATTTCGCGTGAGATGTGCTGCCCCGCTTGCTCGAGCGTACTGCCAATACTATAGCCTTGGCGTATGAGCGCATCGGCTTCTGTCAGGGTCGCAGGCGTCGGCGTCGCGAAGCGTGTCACGGCCAGTGTTCTGCAAATGTCCGTGTCGCCGTGGCGGCTGCAGAGGCTCGCCAGACGAGCGGCGGCATCCTGTTCAAGCACTTGCACGTGGTAACTGCCAAAACGGGCTTTGATGCGTTCGCTATTCACTGAGTGGTGTGTCCCTGTAACGTCTGCGATGTCTGGTGTAGCGCGCAGGCTGTTGCTTGTCGCAGCGCGGGAGGACACTAACCCGACTCTCTCAAATCTGCAATGACTCACCGCGATAGAACCTGCCTTTCTGGGGTATGATCTTGGCTCTGACAGTCACAGAGCATTCTCGTTCCGGAAGACATCAAAAAGGGTCTCCATACGCAGTATGCTCAAACTATCGAGAGCGCCATCCATGAACTTTCTTCGCTGTTTTGCCCTGTTCCTGACAGTTTTTTTCAGTGTGAGTATGCCCACAACAGCTGCGGCTGGGGCGATGAGTGATGAAGTCAAAGCGGTCTACGACAGCAAACTCAAAGAGCTGTTTCTCTATTTCCATCAAAATCCTGAGCTATCGACCATGGAGTACAAGACGTCGGCCCGGTTGGCCGATGAGCTGGCGGCGCTGGGATACACCGTGCACCGTAATGTGGGTGGCACGGGGATAGTTGCGCTACTTGAGAACGGCGAGGGCCCCTTGGTGATGTTCCGGGCCGATATGGACGGTTTGCCCGTGGAGGAAAAATCCGGGCTCGCTTATGCGTCGCGGGCCAAGCAGATCGACCCCAATGGTAATGAAGTGTTTGTCATGCATGCCTGCGGCCACGACGTTCATATCACCAGTTTGGTCGGGACCGCACAGTTGATGGCAGAAAAGCGTGATCAGTGGCAGGGCACGCTGATGCTGATTGGTCAGCCGGCAGAGGAACGCGTGCTGGGTGCTGCAGCGATGATGGCCGATAACCTTTGGCAGCGGTTCGGGCAGCCAGATTACGCGATGGCGTTCCACGTGACTTCGGCTATGCCCACGGGGATGATCGGGGCATCGTCCGATTCTCCGTATTCCGGCGCGGATACCGTCGATATCTACATCACCGGCGTCGGCGCTCACGGCGCCTCGCCGCATCGTGGGGTCGATCCGATCGTTCTGGGTTCGCAGATCGTCATGGGATTGCAGACGGTGGTCAGCCGAACGCTGCCGCCAAGACGACCCGGCGTGATTACCGTGGGCGCCTTCCACAGTGGCACCAAGCACAACATTATTTCTGACGCGGCGCACCTGCAGTTGACCGTCCGCAGCGAGTCCCCAGAAGATCGCACCCTGTTGCTCGATGGTATTCGCCGCGTCGCTGAAAACATGGGCCGCGTTGCCGGCCTGCCAGACGAACTCCTCCCCGACGTGGTGGTGTCAGAGGAGAGCGTGCCGCCGACGCTGAACGACACGGTGCTCGCCGAGCGCGTGATGGCGCTGTGGAATGGGCACTTTGGTGAAGGCGTGCTGTTTTCAGGTGAGCGATTGGGGATGGGAGCCGAGGATTTCCCCATTTTTACGATCGACCCCTATATTCCCAGCTTGTACTTCGCGGTGGGTGGTACGCCGCCCGAGGACTTTGTGCTCGAGAAAGCGGGCGGCCCACCGGTGCCTTCGCATCACTCTCCGCTGTTCAAAATTGAGCCCGATGCTTCGGTCACGCTGGGCGTTGAGGCTTCCGTCACGGCGTTGCTCGATCTGCTGGGGTCGTGACCCCACCCACTTCTCAAGCTCAGGCCGCGCACTACCCGGTTTGGGACCGGGCGGTCCGCTCTTTCCACTGGTATTTGCCGATTGCCGTCGCGGTGATGTGGTGGAGTGGTGAGCAGGGCAGGATGGATATACATGAAAAGGTGGGCTACAGCCTGCTCTGTCTGGTTGCGACGCGCATCATCTGGGGTTTTATAGGCAGTGAGGCGGCGCGTTTCCGCGCGTTTTTGTTCGCGCCTCGCACTCTACTGGCTTACCTCAAGGAGGGCGGCCAGTATGCCGGCCACAACCCTTTGGGGGGTCTGTCGGTCACGGTGTTGCTGCTGCTATTACTCATCCAAGCGGGATCAGGCGTCTTCAGCCGGGATGATTTGCTATTCGAGGGTCCCTTTTCTTATTGGGCCGGCGACCTGTCAGGCACGCTCACTGACTGGCACAAAACGAACTGGTTGCTGCTGCAGGGTTTCATTGCGCTCCATTTGCTGGCGGTTTGCTGGCTTCAGTGGCGAAAAAAGCAGCCGCTGGTTCAGGCCATGTGGCGGGGTCAGGCGGGCCACAAGTTTGTGAAGAGCCCACCCAAGCCGCTGTGGTGGGCGGTACTGATAGTGATGCTTGTATCAGCAGCGTTGTGGGGTCTCATTACCATCGCGCCCGAGGCGCCCAGCTACTACTGAGTTCGAAGTACCAGCCCTCTATCTGGTTTTTTAACACACACGCCCGGTGCGACGGCCATCCGGGCCTTACCTAGTTGAGTAGACCTACTGATATGCCAGTGATATGACCGTCATGTAAACGGCGTGGCGCGGTTACCCAAGCGCAATGGGTAACGCGCATTCAGCGCAGTGTCTGTTCAGTATAAATAGTCCTGAGACTTGTACTCGTCGTGGCAGGCCTTGCAGGTGCCACCGGTTTCCACGAACTGTTGACGACTCTCAGCAGGGTCACCCGCAGCCGCGGTCTCGGCAAGTTTCGCTGCTGCCACCCGGAAATCATCGAGCTTGCTCTGGAAGTCGTCCATGTTGGACCAGATAGTGGGCTTGGCCCGGGTCGTTCCCTTATCGGTGCCGGGCGCAAAGCCGCGCTCCACGCCAAACTGGGCCGCGCTGTTGAGGTCATCTGCCCAAGAGGTAAACAGGGCATCGTCCCACTCGATCTTGCCCTTCACCATGTCGCCCATGGGCGCAAAGGTCATGCCGAGCAGCGCGAAATAGGACTGCCGCAAGGACTGCAGCGGCTCAGATTGTTCGATGTGAGCCAGCGACGAGCCCGAAACCAGACTGATACCAAGGAGTGTGCCGAGTAGCGTGTGTCGTTTCATATTCAATCCTCCAGTTCGTGAATAAAAGGTTGCCCGTGCCTACCTTATCGCCATCGGGCTATCCCAAACAGGGGAGTGAGTCGCGCCCTCGCTGGGTTTACACTTCGGCCCACAGGAGGATTTATGGCTGACCAACTACCCCTTGAAGCCTACTGGATGCCCTACACCGGCAACCGGCAGTTCAAGCGTGATCCGCGCATTATCGTGGCAGCGCATGATGTGTGGTTTACGGATGATCGCGGCAGGCGGATTCTCGATGGCCACTCCGGCTTGTGGACGTCGGGTCTGGGTCATGGCCATCCGGAGGTCTCCAAGGCGGTCGCGGAGCAGATCGATACTCTCGATTTCGCGCCACCGTTTCAGTTTGGCCATCCCGCGGCCTTTCACCTCGCGGAAAAACTGAAGCAATTGATGCCCGGTGAGCTGAACTATGCGTTTTTTACCAATTCTGGATCCGAGTCGGCGGACACGTCCCTCAAGATGGCACGCGCCTACTGGCGATTGAAAGGTCAGCCTGCGAAAACCCGTTTCATCGGTCGCCAAAAGGGCTATCACGGCGTGAACTATGGGGGCACGGCGGTTGGGGGAATTGGCGCTAATCGTAAACCTTTCGGGCAGTCGCTGGAGGTTGATCATCTGCGTCATACGATGCTGCCGGAGAATACCTTCTGCCGGGGCATGCCCGAGACGGGCGCCCACCTCGCTGAGGAGTTGGCTGAGCTGATCACACTACACGACGCCTCTACGATCGCGGCGGTAATCGTCGAGCCGATGGCGGGTTCGGCGGGCGTGATTCCACCTCCCGTCGGTTACTTGCAGCGGCTGCGTGAGCTCTGCGATGCCAATGACATTCTGCTGATTTTTGACGAGGTGATTACCGGTCTGGGGCGTTGCGGCGCCTACACCGGCGCGGAGGCCTTTGGTGTGACCCCCGATATCCTCAACCTCGCCAAGCAGATTACCAACGGCGCCGTGCCAATGGGCGCGGTCATGGCGACGCCCGAAATCTACGACACTTTCATGGCCCACGGGGGCCCGGACTATGCGCTGGAGTTTGCCCACGGATATACCTATTCCGGGCATCCCGTAGCGTGTGCGGCGGGTCTCGCGGCGCTGGAGGTATTGGTGCGCGAACAGCTGCCTGCGCGGGTAGCCGAGGAGGCGCCCTTTTGGGAGGCGCTCCTGCACGATGGTCTCGCGGATAAGCCCCACGTGGCAGATGTTCGCAACTATGGGTTTGCCGGCGCACTGACTTTGGAGGCCTACCCCGGTGAGCCGCTGCGCCGCCCCTACGAGGTGGCCATGCACATGTGGGAGAAAGGCTTCCTGGTGCGCTATGGCGGCGACACGATTCAACTGGCACCCCACTTTGTGATGCAGCGCGAGCAAATGACCTCGTTGGTTGAAGCGCTGGCTGAGTCGCTAGACGAACTGGCTTAAACCTGCCAGTCACCCCCGAGGCTCTTCAACCAAGGGGGATGATGGTCACGGTCTGGCCGCGACCTGCGCGGCCAGCCAGGCATCCATCCGGCGCTCCAAAATATCGAGTGGCAGCGCCCCCGCGCCCAACATATGGTCGTGGAAACTGCGGATGTCGAAATCCTCGCTGAGTGCCGTCTCGGCCTCGCCCCGTAGCTCAAGCATTTTCATCTGGCCGATCTTGTAGGCCAAGGCTTGTCCAGGCCAGCCAATGTAGCGATCAATCTCGTTGATGATGTCGGCTTCACTCTTGGCCGCGTTAGCGATGAAGTAATCGATGGCTTTTTGGCGGGTCCAGCC
>CALKHC010000012.1 GCA_938091425.1 uncultured Luminiphilus sp.
GCCGAACCACTCTTCCTCTGGCAATAGCTTGGCTACGTCCTGCCGCACGGTCAGCAACGCCTCTAGGTCGATCCCTGTGGTATAGCCCATCGACTCGAGCATGAACACCAGATCTTCGGTCACGATGTTACCGCTGGCCCCAGGCGCAAACGGGCAGCCGCCCAAGCCACCGAGGGAACTGTCCAGCGTGGTGATACCCAGCTCGACGGCGCGAAGTGCATTGGCGAGACCCTGGCCACGCGTGTTGTGCAGGTGCACGCCGGTGAGATGAGACTCGCCGCAGCGTTGCCAGATACCCGTGACCAGACGCTCCAACTGGGCCGGGTTGCCCATGCCGGTGGTATCAGACAAACCCACTTCGGCGACACCCAGCGCCAGCACCCGCTCCGCCATATCAATGACAAAGGCCTCCTCTACGGCGCCTTCAATCGTGCAGCCAAAAGCCGTCGACAGGCCCACCTCGAAGTCGGGGCGCTCCGCCTCCGGCACCTGATCGACCAGTGCCTGACAGGCCGCGATCTCCTCGAGCATTTGTGCGTGATCGCGCCGCACATTTTTGATGCTGTGGGTCTCACTCAGAGACAAAGGAATCGAAATTTTATGGGCGCCGGCCTCCACCGCCGCCTCACAGCCGCGCAGGTTGGGCACCAGCACCGCGATCACCAGATCTTTGTTGTTGAGCGCTCCCTTGACCACCGCTGCCGTATCGGCCATCTGTGGCAGCAGCTTTTGCGAGACAAATGAACCGACCTCGATCTCTCTAACACCCGCACCATACTCTGCTTCAATCCAGGCGAGCTTTCCTTCGGTCGACAGGATCGTGTCGACGCTCTGCAACCCATCGCGGGGGCCAACCTCGCTAATCGTAATGTGTGTCATGACGCTTACCTTATTGAGTGCTGTCGAAGCGGCTTACTCACCGACTCGTACCACCACCTTGCCGTGATTTCGCCCGCGCATCAGGTCGCAGAAGGCGTCGGGGGCAGCAGCAAGCCCGTCGTGTATTTCTTCATTGGCCACCAGTTCGCCCGCCTCTGCGAGGGGCACAAATTCTTCCTCGAAGACCTGGCGCTGCGATTCGTAGTCATACACCACCAGCCCGGTGACTGTCGCACGTTTGGTAATCCACAAACCTGGGTGTGGGCCCGCCGTCTTATGGTCGCCGTTGTAGTCCTTAATCAGGCCACACAACACTACGCGACCCCCAATCGACAGCTGTTGTGCGACCGTGGTCAACGTGGGGTCGCCCACCAGATCAAAGTAAACGGAAACCCCATTCGGTGCGGTTCTCGTCAGCGCCTCTGCAAGGTCGTCCTCGATGCGATCAATGCAGTGATCGTAGCCCAAGGTTTCAGTGGCGATACGCCGCTTCTCGCTGCCGCTAGTAATCGCAATCGTAGTAGCACCTGCGCGCTTGCACAGCTGCGCCGCCATCGCGCCGACCCCGCCGACCGCAGCGGGAATGACCACCATATCGCCCTCGCGGACTTTAGCCTGTTGAACCATACCGGCCCAGGCAGTCAGTCCGGGCATACCCAAAATTGATAACGCCAGCGAGGGCCGACTGAGCGCCGCAGGCACCCGGGACAAGGCCTCAGGTGGCTGATCGGTGAACTGTTGCCAACCACCTTGGCAGCGCACCACCTTGCCGACGGGCCAGTCCGCATCATCACTCTCCACAATGCGTGCAACGACCTCCCCGGCGATCACGTCACCCGGGTCAACGCCATGGCCCATATGATTGCCGGCGATCACCGAGCGCATGTAGGGGTCCAGAGACAGATAGAGTGTTTGGCACCGCACCTGACCCGACAGTCGATCGCCCAAAGGCCGATTCTCGAGCTTAAAGTCGTCGGGGTTGGGTAAACCCTCAGGGCGCTTGGCCAGAATGACGGCCATATTGTCCAAATGATTTGTCATGTTCGGCTTTGCCAGTGGAAAGAGCTTAATGATATAACATCATAACAAATGATCCGGAGAGGCAGTAATGGCGGGGTCCCGGGGGGCGGAGGAGCAAGCGGCTCCACTGCGGGGAATCAAGGTAGTCGAATTTACCCATATGGTGATGGGCCCCACTGCGGGCGTCATTCTGGGTGATCTTGGAGCAGACGTCATCAAGGTCGAGCCCCTGAAAGGCGACAACACCCGGCGCCTGAAGGGCTCCGGCGCAGGCTACTTCCCGATGTACAACCGCAATAAGCGCTCCATCGCCCTCGACCTCAAGCATCCCAAAGGCCGCGACGTGGCCCTGCAACTGATTCAGTCCGCCGACATCGTGCTGGAAAATTTCCGCACCGGGACGATGGCCAAATTGGGCCTCGATTATGAGTCGCTGAAAGCCGACCATCCGAGCCTCATCTATTGCTCACTGAAAGGCTTTCTCTCCGGCCCTTACGAAAATCGGGTTGCGCTTGACGAAGTCACTCAGATGATGGGCGGGCTGGCGTATATGACTGGCCTACCCGACCGCCCGCTGCGCGCCGGTTCATCCATTATCGATATTACCGGCGGCATGTTTGGCGTGATTGCCATTCTGTCAGCGCTTCATCGGCGTCGAGAAACCGGAGAGGGTGCCCACGTGACAAGCGCCTTATTTGAGACCACCGCGTTTCTGGTTGGCCAACACATGGCGCAGCAAGCCGTCAGCGGCGATGCGCCACCGCCCATGTCCGTCAGACAGTCAGCGTGGGCCGTTTACGATATTTTCGAACTCGACTCAGGAGAGAGGCTCTTCGTGGGTATCGTCAGCGATACCATGTGGCAGCGCTTCTGCGAGGAATTTGGGCTTGAGGACTGGGCAGCGGACGCGACGCTCGCGAGCAACGCGGGCCGCGTCATGGCACGAGATAGTTTGCTGCCCGCAATCCGAGAGCTGTTTACCCCGCTTTCACTGGCAGAGCTCAGCGAGCGCCTGGATCGGGCAGGCCTACCCTTCTCGCCCATCAATACGCCCGGCGATCTGTTTGATGATCCGCACCTGACCGCATCGGGCGGTCTACTGCCCGTGCATCTGACCGAGGGTGATCATGCAGGGGAACAGACCACACTGCCGCGCTTGCCCGTTGAATTTGGCAACCATAAGCCACCACTGCATCGAGACCTGCCAAAAACAGGTGCCGATAACGCAGAAGTACTGAGAGAGTTGGGGCTGGACGACGAGGCGATCAGCGCACTTACCAGCGAGGGTGTGCTAGGCGACTAATCCCTTGAGAGGTAGACCCAAGGTCTGTGCGCCTGATCCTGCTCCTCAAAACGGGCAACGAGGTCCATCGACTGCTCGGTCAAACCGATTTCATCGAGTCCATTCAACAGCATGTCTCGCGCAGTGGGGTCGACCGAGAACACCTTCTTATTTCGCTGCGGATCGGACTCAATCGTACACGCCTCGAGATCCAGCTGAATGGTTTGCTCAATCGGATCAGCACTGACCCACTCCACCAACTCATCCAGGTCATGCCGATCGAGTGCCACTGTCAATAATCCATTACGGAGGGCATTGTTGCGAAAAATCGTGGCGAAAGACGGCGCGATAACTGCGCGGAAACCGCTTTCCATCAGGGCCCACACGGCGTGTTCCCGCGAGGAGCCACACCCAAAGTTATCGCCAGCTAGCAAAATAGAGGCGCCGCTGTACTCCGGCAGGTTCAGCTCAAAATTCGGATTGGGGGTGCGGGCGTCCGGGTCAAGGTAGCGCCAGGGTGCGAAGAGCCCCGCTGCGAGACCGGAGCGCGACACGGTGCGCATTTCCCGCGATGGAATGATCGTGTCGGTGTCGATATTGTCGCGCAGCAGCGGCAACGCCACGCCATGGTGCTGAGTGAAGGGCGTCATGTGGTCGTGTCCGCCACAAGGTATCCGGCGCAGGCGCTAGCCACCACAGTCAGGGGACTGGCGATGTGTGTCCTGACACCCAACCCCTGCCGACCCTCGAAGTTACGGTTGGTGGTCGAGGCCACTCGTACCCCGTTACCGAAGCTCTCGCCACCAGCGAAAAAGCACATTGAACAACCTGGTTCCCGCCACTCAAAACCGGCACTACGGAATATGTCGTCCAACCCCAGGGCTTCAGCGGCGCGTTTGACCTGACCACTACCGGGCACGCAGAGAGCCTTCAACCCCTTTGCAACCTTGTGACCGGTGCGCTCCAAATAAGACGCCGCCAGCTGTAAATCGGACAATCGACTGTTGGTGCATGAACCGATAAAAGCCGCATCTAGGGCGTAATCCGACAACTGACTCCCGCCTGTTACGCCCATGTAATGCTGTGCTCGCCGCCAGGCCGCCGATGCCGACGCATCCGGCGCATCACTGGCATGAGGTATTGCGGCATCCCAATCGACACAGTGTTGCGGACTGGTGCCCCAACTGAGCTGCGGTTTGAGTGACCCAATATCGAAGGTGTATTCCCGATCAAAGGTGGCGCCCTCATCACTGCGTAAAGACTGCCAGTGCTGGGCGGCCTGATCCCAAAGCTGAGCCTGTGGCGCGTAGCGGCGGCCCGCGCAGTAATCGAGCACTTTTTGGTCAGGAGCGATCAGCCCGGTAAAGGCAGAAAGTTCGGTAGTCATATTGCAGAGCGTCAAGCGTGCCTCTACCGACAGCGCATCGATAGCGGGTCCGGAAAACTCGATGGCATAGCCCGCGCCCCCTGAGGCTGATAGTTCACGAATGGTGAACAGAATAAGGTCTTTTGCAGAAACGGCTGCGCCCAGATCACCTTTAAAGTTGACGCGCATGGCCTGAGGCCGAGTTACGCGGAGCGTGCTGGTCGCCAGCGCATGCTCGGCTTCGGTCGAGCCCACACCCCAGGCGAGTGCACCGATCCCTCCGAGGGTACAAGTGTGGCTGTCGGGGCAAATGAGTGACAACCCGGGTAATGCGATACCAAGCTCTGGCGAGATCACGTGCACGATCCCCTGATCTGCGTCAGCAATGTCAAACAACTGAATGCCAGTTTCGCGAGCCGCGTGTCGGGTTGCGACGATAAAATCCCGGCCACTGGGCATGAGGGTATCGTCGCCACGCCCGGGCAATGTATCGACAATGTGATCCATCGTGCAGAACGCGTGCTGGCGTTTTCGCACCGAGCGCTGCTTCTCCAGCAGGCTGTTTAAGGCCACACTACCGGTTCGCTCGTGCAGAAAAATACGATCGATATACAGCAGTGATTGACGCTCTGACAGCGTCGTCACCTCATGTTCTTGCCAAAGCTTGTCAAAGAGCGTAGTGCCCACAACGAACTTTTTAACCCCCTGCGGGCCTGTGCGCCCTTAAACTAAATAATCGACCCGGGTAAAGGCCCGGCAAAAGATATATCAATATAACAATAAGCCTAATCAGCTGGCAGTGGCAATATGGGGGCGTTGAACGTGATCTCTATGGGCGCGCCAGATGGCAAAGTGACCACCCCCCCCTCGACGACACCCGCGGCACTGGTATAAGCCAACCGCCATGGGAGAGGGGTTTTTAGACCCTGAGGATCGGCACTCAGGCTGACCAATATGACACCACCTCGCTCGCCCTCGGGTGCGGGTACCGCAGTCGCCCCATCAGGGTATTGATCGATTTCGATGCCGTAACCATCAGACATGGAAACCAGCGCCAGGGGATGTAGTGTTTCACCGGGCAAATCGTAAGCATCTGACAGAACGCCAATACGATAAGGGATCGGCCCGACAACACTGTTATCAAAGTATCGCTGCCAGAAACTGAGACTGGCCTCCAGATCCGGACTGCCCATGACCATGATGAAGGTCTGTCCCACGGGCTCCGGGCTAGGCTGAGGCTGCAGAAAGGATTTCGAGGGATCAATCATATGGGTGAGATAAAACAGCTCCTGATTAGGGCCGATCACCTGCATCGCCAGAATATTTTTTTGCTCCGTCAAAAAGTCGGGGCCCTGAAAATGTCGAAATGCTGAACCAGCGAGCTCAGCCTCGAGTTGCTCGGGGTCCTTCACCAGCAGTTCAATCGCACTCCACCCCACTCGCTTCATGGGCACATACCCTGACGCGTCTCCCTCAACGAGACGCAGACCCACCTGTGGGCCCGAGCGCGGCATCATGGTCACATACCGTCTATCGGCCAGCTCGGGTCGATCGATCGCCGCTGCCAGCTCGGCAGACATCACGCCCTCATCGACTGACCGATAATCTAGGTAATCCTCATAGGCTTCCTGAGTCAGCCCCAGATTTTGTGCCAGCACCCAGACCATCAAGATCGACTTCAACATAGGGTCATGCTCACTGAGTTAATTGGTAAAGGTCGAGTCGCCCACCATCGGGCGCAGTCACGGAGAAGCACTCGCCGCCCAGCAGTCCTGGCAGGTCGCGCTCCGTCAGCGGCTGGCAGATCTGTGCCGACCACTCGCTATCGCTGACGGCGGCGAAGGTCTCGGCCACATCATGGCAGGGTATGGCGAGTGCGCGCAGACCGCGGCCACCCGTGCTCGGTACCGACAGGCAAGACAGAGGGTGTTCCGGCACGTCAATCAGTTCAATCGAACCCGACATGGTTGCCTCTGGATGCGCAATGCTCAGGTGGATGCCGGCGGTTTCTGCGGGATGATGCTCAAGCTGCAATACCCGAGGCCCCTCCCCAGGCAGCGGGCCGGCATGATCGATGAACCGCTCGAACCCCAACACTTTGAGAAAAGCGAGCGTCGTCTCGACGTTGCTCACCATCTGTGTCGAGTTGAAGACATCGCTCATGCGGTCAAATTCGATACCTTCGAGGGGCGGGCTTAGGCGCTGCATCACGGCCATGACGATGCCGTCATCCTGAATGTAGAGGCCCTCGCTCGTGTGCACCTCGCCAAACTGCCAAGCGACCGCCGGGACCAGCTCCCACCAACCATGGGCTTGTAAAAAATCTCGCGCCCAGTCGCTGTCCCAAGTGCGCATATTGATATCGAACAGTCCACCGGGGGTGGTCACTGCGCAATCCAAAGGACGAAGCACCGGAGTTGTGCTCGCAACGGCAAGCAAGACAACTTCGCATGCCCCGCTGGGTGGCACCCAACACTCAGCAGCCTGTGTTGCATCCGCGCCCCAAAAGGCAGCCGCATCGGCAGAAAGAGCCATGCTGTGCTGGTGCCATCCCAGCGCGGCGAAAAATCCACCCAGCTGCAAGGCGTTCGCAGTGGTGATCACCACATGGGAGAAGCCAGTCTCTCTCAACGGAGTCCCCTTTATCTCTGACTGAGTGGCATCATACCGCCAACCGGACGGGAGGCGCGTTATCGTGAATACCACCGCCGACGTCGGCACCATCGTATTGAGTGCCGTCGTGGGTTACCAATGTCTACTGTTGGCAGTAGGCTACTGGGCATCGCGTCGCACTCACTCCAGCAGTGATTTTTTTCTAGGCGGCCGAAAAGTGGGCCCCTGGGTCACTGGCATCTCCTATAGCGCCAGCGCCTCCTCAGCATGGACACTATTGGGCGTCAGCGGCGCTGCCTTTGCCATTGGTCCATCTGTTGTGTGGGTCGCTTTGGGGAGCCTGTCAGGGATGGTCGTGGCCTGGTGGTGGATCGCACCGAAGCTACTGGAAGCCAGTCATCAGCAGCAGTTGACCACCTTCATCGACTATCTGAGCGCGCCGAATGAGAACGGCCGCAGCGACGTCCTCGTGCAGTCCTCGGCCGTCGTGATCTTGATCGCCTTCGTTTTTTACATCGCCGCTCAGTTCCAAGGGGCAGGGCTGGCCGTCACCGAGGTGTTTGCCGTTAGTGACACGCTGGCTATTTTATGCGGCGCTCTGGTCATTCTGATTTATACCTGGCTGGGCGGCTATTGGGCGGTCAGTCTCACCGATGCCATACAAGGTGTGGTCATGTGTGTGGCAGCGATTGCGCTGCCGCTGGGGACAGTCATTTCGATGGGAGGGTTGGGCCCCGTTGCTGAGCTCATCGACCTCGGCAGCCACCACGGCCCAGACACCCATGCGGCGACCTTATCGGCAATCGGCTTTGCCATCGGGTCTCTGGCCATCAGTCTCGGTACGTTTGGGCAGCCGCATCTGATAGTGCGTTTTATGGCGCTCAAAGATCACGCCGCGCGGCGCACCGCGGCACGCATCACCCTCATTTGGTATCTCGTTGTGTTCTCAGGGATGGTCCTGACGGGCCTGGTGGGGCGCGGCATCTTCGATTCACTGAACAACAATGAACAGGTCTTTTTTGCCTTGTCGGAACAGGTGCTACCCCCGGTACTGGCGGGCCTCCTGCTCGCTGCAGTGCTCTCAGCCATCATGTCCACCGCTGACAGCCAGCTGCTGGTCTGCGCCAGCACACTGTCCCACGACCTGACCACTGAGGCCCTGAAAGCTAGCCCGAGGGTATTGCGTCGAGGGCGATGGGCAGTGTTAATCGTCGTGCTCCTTGCCGTGTTGGTGGCGCTCTTTCTGCCGGCTCCGATCTTCTCTAGGGTGTTGTTCGCTTGGAGCGCGCTAGGCGCAGCGCTGGGGCCCACGCTGTTTGCGCGCTTGCTGGGCTGGCAGATTCCGGAAGTCTATCGCGTCACCGGGGTCTGGATGGGCTTTGGTCTCACGGTGGTGTTGTCACTGCTACCCAATGCACCGGGCGACATGCTCGAACGTCTGCTACCCTTTGTCGCACATGGTTCATTACTGATGTGGGTCAGGAGGCGCTGAATGAACGCAGTGGTATCCACCATCACCCAATTACTACCTGCCGAGATCATCACCACGGATCCAGAGCAGATCACCCTGTACTCTCAGGATGTCTTCACAATTGGGCCACCTATCTGTGCGGTTGTGCGGCCACGCCATATTGATGAAGTCCAGGCGCTGGTCCGTGCCTGTCTGGAGCGCGGCACGCCCATCGTCACCCGCGGGGGCGGTATGAGCTACACCAGCGGTTACATCGCCAATGCGCCCGACAGCGTGTTGATCGATATGTCCAGCATGGATGCCATTGTTGAGGTCAATCTGGAAGATCGCTATGTGACAGTCGAGGCCGGGTGCAGCTGGCAGACGCTGTATGAGCACCTTGCGCCATTGGGTGTTCGTACTGGCTATTGGGGCACGCTGTCTGGACGCTATGCGACGGTTGGGGGTGGTCTCTCCCAGAACAGCATTTTTTGGGGTAGCGGTCAGAGCGGCACCGCCGCTGACAACGTCCTCTCGGTTAGTGTTGTCACTGGCAAAGGCGATCTGCTGGAGACCGGTTCGGCAGCTCAACAACATGCAGCGCCCTTTACGCGACACTTTGGTCCTGACCTGACGGGCGTATTCCTGGGAGACTGCGGTGCCCTCGGCATCAAGGTCCGCGCCACACTGCCACTGGTGCCGCTCGCCGGGGCCAAAGGCTATACCAGCTTTGCCTTTGAGGCGTCGGGCCCCATGCTCCGGGCCATGGCGCAAATCTCTCGCGAGTCCCTGACCACCGAGTGCTTCGGATTCGACCCCTACCTGCAGCATCAGCGCATGAAGCGCGCCAGCCTCGCGGCCGATGCCCAGCAACTGACAGGCGTCCTGCAGAACGAGTCCGGCATCGTGAATAAGATCAAACAGGGCGCCAAGATTGCACTCTCCGGCAGACGCTTCATGGACGACGTTGAGTGGGCCATGTTCACGATCAGCGAAGGCCGAACAGAAGCGGAGGCCG
>CALKHC010000013.1 GCA_938091425.1 uncultured Luminiphilus sp.
ACATCAACAGTTACCTCGATTTTGTGCTGAAGCTGTTTCTGGCTTTCGGTATCGCCATTGAAATGCCGATCGCCGCCGTGATCTTGATCTGGACTGGTGTCACCAGCCCCGACGCACTCTCCAAAAAACGCCCCTATATCATTGTTGGCTGCTTTGTTTTTGGCATGCTGCTGACGCCGCCAGACGTGATCTCCCAGTCGCTGCTGGCGATCCCGATGTGGTTACTATTTGAGCTGGGCGTATTTTTCGGCAGACTATTGGAGCCCAAGGCCCAGAGCGTGAGCGGTGAGTGAGCGCTCTTTTGGAGGAATGAGCATGCGGTGGCAGAAGATAAGCATGGGACTGGTACTGACGTTGTTGCTGGGATGGGCGGCGTCCACGCCCACCTTGGCGGATGTTGACACCGGCAAGTCAGTCATCGCGGCCAGCGCAAAAATCGAGGAAGAACGCGAGCTGACGGCTGCCGAACTACTGGCGCGCTCTCAAGAGCTCAACGAAAAGTACGAAGCCACCGTAATGTCGGGTTTTCAACCTGGGCAAGCGCAAACACCTCAACAAGCCTTGGTCGCGCTCTACAGTGCCTTCCGCGTTGGTGATCCAGAGAGCGCTGCGCTCTATGTCGACCTGCGTTACGTGCCCGAGCGCCTCGAGGAGGTGCCCCCGGTCAATATTGCGCGAGGCCTGCTCTTTATCTTTGCCCAGCAGAATGTACTGGACCTGAGCCGGATCAACAGCCAGCCCGAAGGCTCTCTCAATGACGGCTTGCCAGAAGATCTGGAACAGATCGGCGCAGTGAATCTGTCTGAGGAAGTGATTCCCTTTTATTTACAGCGCATAAAGGAGGCCGATGGGTCGCTGGTCTGGCGAGTGTCCAACGCGACCGTAGAGCGGATTCCCGACATGTGGGACGAGCTGGGCTACAGCGACTTCAATGTATGGCTCTCTCAGGTACTGCCGGAGTTCTACATTCTCGGGATGGGGAATTTCCAGGTTGCGATATTGCTCCTCAGCGGAATTGGGGGATGGTTTGTTACCGGGTGGATCAGTCTCTTGATCGCCGGGCTGGGAGGCCGCTTCACCAATCCCTGGCAGCACGCACTGAGTCGCTTCTTACGGATCCCACTAAGGCTCATTCTGTATGTTCTGCTGATCCGGATCGTTATTGCCAACCTTGGACTGTCGGTGATTGCTAAGGCTTACCTGCAGTCTTCGCCACTCGAGTATTTGGTGGCGGTGATTCTCGCCTTCGGGCTTCTCAATCTGTATCGCGACTACAAGATCCGGCAGCTAGAACTACAGGGCGATATCGAATACGTTGCGCTGATAAAACCCGTGGCGGTGATTCTCCGCATTATCATTGCGACCACCGCCGCGCTCATGTGGGCGGACCAGGCCGGGTTTAACGTCTCCACACTGATCGCCGGCCTCGGTGTCGGATCGATAGCAGTAGCGTTGGCGGCCCAGAAAACACTGGAGAATGTCATCGGCGCGATCACGCTCTACACCGCGCGCCCGATTCGCCCGGGGGATGTATGTCGATTTGGCAGTATCAAAGGCACAGTAGAAGAAATCGGGCTGCGATCAGTCACGCTACGCACAGCGGATCGCACGCTGGTAACCGTCCCCAACTCAATGTTTTCCTCAGCCGATATCGAAAATTTCTCGGTGCGCGATCGAATTCGGTTTTTCAAGCTACTGGAATTACAGATGCCGACACCCGATCAGTTGCGGGCCATCCTCGGCGAGTTCCGGACGTTGTTTGCTGCGCACCCCATGGTGCGTCAGGACACGATCAGCATTCGCCTCGCCGATATTCAAGCGGCCACCGCAGTAATGCGGCTCGACGCGGGCATCCTGACCCGGGACTATCAGGAGTACCTCGCCGTGGCGGAAGACCTCAACCTGCGCATCATCGAGATCGTCCATCAAAACGGCGCGATCTTCTCAGGTCCCGGTCAGGTTCTGCAGATCCGCGACTTTCAGCAGGCGGGTGATGAAAAGCTCGAGGAAGTTCAGGCCAAACTGGAAGTGTGGCGACAGGGAGACGGACTGCCATTTCCCGACCTGTCTGACGAAGAAAAGCAGCGGCTTAAGAGCTCGCTCGAGTACCCAAAAAAAAGCTAGGCGGCAGAATATCGCTTGTCCCTCGTTGAGCAGATCAGGACTAGAACGAAAATTCCCACTGCAATCTCAGACGATTGCGGGTCGCGCTGTCGCCAAAATCCTCAAAGTTCAGCCAGGAGTAATCCAGCGTCAGCTTGTTTCGATGCCCGTTAAAGAACCAGTTCAGCCCCACGGTACGCTCCTTCTCGGTGTTGCCAGATAGACTGCGATCCGGGTCCACAATCGAAAACCGCCCCGCCACTTCGAGTGCTGTTGGCCACGCCTGCCACCATTCGTTGACGAAAGTACCTAGCTGTATATAACCGCCGTGCATCTTCCGGGATGCGCCGGACGTGCGGTCGCGAACGCGCTTGCGGTGGAGTTCCTGCTGCCAACTGACGCCTCGCCAATGTGCGGCCGTCTCGAGCAGCAACTGGGTGAGGTCTTTGTCCGCGGTCGTGAGACCAGGGAGCTGACCGCCGCCGTCACTGGAAAAACGGCTGTACGGGGTCCGGCCGTCTACCATGGCGAAGGCAATCGAGGTGAGAAGCCGCTCGCGCCGCTTGAGGTCACTTTGACTAAACGGCAGGAGCTCACCCTGCGGGTTCCACTGGTAGCGCGCGAGCCAGAGTCCACTATCTGAGTGCCACCCTCCCCCGCGGCCCTCGCCGGAGAGATACTCCAGCCACCAGTTGCTGTCGGCCCGGGTGCCGTTGGCAAATCGGCCATTCAAACCCACACCCGCTTGCCGGTCGATCGCAAACCAGTAATTGGAGATCGATCGCTCGGTCATCTGCTGCTTGCCCGAGGAATCGATCCGCTCACGGTTATACTCCGACTTCCACTGCCCAACGCGCAGAAAAATCTGATCGCCCAGCTGCAACGTTGCACGAAGATCGAGCAGATAACCGCTGGGCTGGTCATATTCGAAATACACATCCAGCCAGTCAGCGGCGAGCCGCCCACCTCCCTTCAGGCGGCCGCGGTTCAAATCAAACTCCGAGTCCCGCTCGAGGCGCAAATCGGCAGCACTGGGATTTTGCCCCGGGTAGTCATCGAACCGGGTCTGCAGGCGGAGTCCAATCCAGAGGTTGGTGGGGCCCTCCGGGTCGTAGGTCAGCCCTTTTTTGCCGTAGTACCAGGTCTCCTGCGACGGGTCGCTATCTAACACCGCATCGGCATCCGGCTCGACGGTCTCTGCCTGCAGCGATTCAGCCGATACGTGCATCGACAGCGACAGCCACACCATTCCCGCCAGTAGCCAGCGACCGTAGGCCCGCGCTTTCGATGAGCGGTGAGCTGCGCTTGTAGCCTCAGCCGCCGAGCACAAAACTGTCTTAAGTGTGGACACCATCGAGAGAGGACCGTGACGTCTCGCTAACGGATTGCGTTCAGCTTATCGCGAGTTGAGCCCAGTGCCATGCGCCAAAGACGACAATCGCGGCACCCGGTCCATTCATGATCCACGCACACCCTGCGATCTTTTTGGCCGCGTCCCGCGTAGACTGTGCCTTCATAGGCCATACACCCGACCACCGAGCCCTGCTGTGACTGAATCGTCGATCGACACGCCACCCCATAACACCACGGCCGACCGCAGTGGTGAGCCGCCACGCGCCAAATCGCTGGCGCCGCTCCGGCAGTTGCTCGGGTTCCTGTGGCCCCACAAGGGTCGCATGATTGCGGCGGGCACAGCGCTGGTATTCACGGCCGGGGCACAGCTGACGCTGGGTTACGGCGTGAAGATCTTGATCGATGAAGGCTTTGCCGGGGCGGATTCCTCGGGGCTGTATAAAGCCGTGACCTTTATGCTGGTGATCGGCATCGCCATGGCCATTGGTGCCATGACCCGTTTTTATTTGGTGTCCTGGCTGGGAGAGCGGGTGAGCGCCGACCTGCGCAGTGCCGTGTTTAACAATCTGGTGCAC
>CALKHC010000014.1 GCA_938091425.1 uncultured Luminiphilus sp.
CAGACTGATACGCACCTGCGCGCTCACCCATCGCCGTGACCTGCTCCGTGTCGGCCTGCTGACCGAGGCAATCAAGGAGCGCTGTCGACAGGGCGTTCACCTCCACCGCTGCGTTGGCCTCTAGCAGATCGCGGTAAATACTGGCGAAATTAAAGGTGTGCGGCCCTGTGATGATGGGCAGACACCACACCGCCGCCTCAAGCGGATTGTGACCCCCGTGAGGCACTAGGCTGCCGCCAACGAAAACGGCGTCCGCGCATCCAGTGAGTGCACCGAGATAGCCCAGCGTATCGACGATTAGGACGTCGTCCTCTGCCGTCAGACCATTGGTTTTGGCCTCCCTCGCCGAGCCTGCTGCTGTGTCCTCGTGCCCTTGCAAGGCACTGTGCAGGACCACTCGATAATGGGCCATGGCAGACAGGCTCAAAATATCCGGGACCCGGTCAGGGTGCCGGGGTGCTAATATTAGAAGCGCATCAGACCGCTCTTTTTTCAGCGCAGCGAAGGCCTCGAGCACTGGCTCCTCTTCACCCGGATGCGTGCTGGCTGCCAACCAGATCGGTCGCCCGACCACCCCCGCGCCGAGCTGGCGCCGCTCACGTTCATTCGCTTTGCGCAGGGCCTCGAGATCCAGCGCAAACTTGAGATTGCCCGTTACAGTAATGGCCGCGGCATCAACCCCGAGGGCGCGCAGTCGGCGCGCATCAGCGTCCGTTTGCGCAGCCACCCCGGATAAAAGACTCACGGTTTGCCGGGTTAAATCGCCGACGCGGGCATAACCCCTCGCAGAGCGCTTCGAGAGCCGCGCATTGAGCAGCACCATCGGCACACTCCTGGCGGCTGCATGGGTGAGTAGATTCGGCCAGATTTCGGTTTCCACCAGTGCACCGAGCGTGGGTCGCCAGTGTTCGAGAAAGCGTTTGACGGCCCCAGAGGTATCAAAGGGCGCCCAACACCACTCCACGCGATTGCCGAACTTTTGCTTGACCTGTTCCGCGCCGGTCGGCGTGGTGGACGTTATTAGGACGTGGACATCGGGTCGCTCCACCAGCAATCGCTCCACGAACGGGGCGATCGCAAGCGTCTCACCTACCGAGACAGCATGTATCCAGACCCGCGCCCCCGAGAGCGCGGCGCGATGTCGACCATAGAGCCCGAGCCGCTGCCAGAGCTGACTGCGATAGCCGCTGTGCCCACGACTGCGCCAAAGCAACCGCAGCAAAAACACGGGCACAGCGAGACGCATTAGCAAAGAATAAAGTCGGCGGGTGACTGGCAGGGACCGACGCTTCCGTAAGCTCAAGACAATCGTATACTCATAGCCTGATCACGCGGAGCGTATCATGACCCAACCCCTGTCTCAGATCTCACCCGAGCCTCCGGGGGAGGACGTACGTGGGTTTCTCCCCGATCGGGAGGGGCTGCAACTATACGAATGGGCGGACCAAACTGCGCCGATCGGGCCGTTGCTTGAGATCGGCAGTTATTGCGGAAGATCCACCATTTGGCTGGGGCAAGCAGCCAAGGCGCATGGCGCCGTCGTGTTCGCCCTTGATCATCATCGTGGCTCCGAAGAGCACCAGCCTGGGGAAAGTCATCACGATAAGGCGCTGGTCGATACGACAGGCCAGTTCGACAGCTTTCGCGAATTTCGCCGTAACGTTGCGGCGGCTGGTCTGGAAGACACCATTATTCCAATTGTTGCCAGAAGTGAGATCGTCGGGCGCTTCTGGCAGCACGGCCTTGGCATGGTGTTTATCGACGGCGGACACAGTCTGGATGCGGCGCTAACCGACTATCGCGCCTGGGCCCCTCACGTCCTCCCGGGCGGTATTCTCGCCATCCACGATGTGTTTCCTAACCCGGCAGACGGCGGGCAAGCACCGTTCACCATTTGGCAGTTGGCGACCCAATCCGGATTGTTTGAGCCACTGGGTACACAGGATACCCTGCGGGGGCTGAGGCGCCTTGGGCGCTAGCACGGTCCATCACAGTCACTGCGCATTCCGGTCGTAGCCGCAGAGACATCAGGGGCTCAAAACGTCGGTGGCTCATCACGAGATAATTGCTGCTTTCACGCCGGGGAATCAGGTCCAGTTAAAACCGCCGACAGGTCGAATGAACTCGGTTCAATCCTCGAGAGCGGTTGCGAGAAACAGTTCACTGGCCGCGGTGTGACGGGTGAGGGCATCCACGGCCAGTAACACAGCACCCGCGGTCCAGGTAGGTTTCTCTTTTGGCCACAGCACCTGCTCGGCAAACTGATAACCGGTCCACCAGGCGCCGTCACCATCGCGCCACTGTGTGAGCCAGCTAAACAACTCGGCGGCCTGGCCACGCTCGCCTGCCGCGAGCAGTGCTAGGGTCAGCTCACACGACTCGGCCACAGTCGCCCACGGCTGGTGATTCTCACAGCGGCACCCAATACCCGGCTCAACGAACTCCGACCATCTTTGTGCCAATCGATGTTTGGCCTGCTCGCCCACAACCAGTCCGGCCAAGACGGGATAAAACCAATCCATCGCGTACCGCGATTTACTGTCCCAGGTACGATCGAACCGTTCGGGGCGGTGCCGGAGTGCCTGCCCGAGTCTGGCTCGCGCCCCGCGCCATTCTTCAGACGGTTCACCGAGTTGGTCCGCTATCAGAACCGCGCACTCCAGCGATTTATAGATTGAGCTACAGCCCGTCACGAGGGCGTCACCCAGGGGGGTGCCGCTTGGGTCAACGGCCCAATCTATTTCGCCCTCGGAGCTCTGATAGCGCAGCACAAAAGCGATCGCCTTTGCCACAACAGGGAAGCACCGCGCCAAAAAATCTGCGTCCTGAGTAATCAAAAAGTGATGCCATACCCCGGTCGCAATATACGCAACGTAATTGGTCTCGCGTCGGTCAACGCTCAGATCGGCCTCGCCCTCTCGGTAACACGCCCACCAGCTACCGTCCTCGAGCTGCATTTCGGCCAGCCACGCATAGGCGCGTTCGGCAGCGCCAATTTCGCCCGCGATGCTCAGGCCCATAGCGGCCTCAGTGTGATCCCAAGGGTCGGTATGTCCGCCATCAAACCACGGTATTTCACCCGAGGCGCGCTGGGTGGCGAGCAGAAACTCGACGGTCGGCCGGAGCCACTGTGCCGGATAGACTCCGGGGCTCAAAAGCGGCGCATTCATGAATGGCTCCTCGCCGGCGCTGTCTGCTGCACTGCTGGCTTGGTGAAGTACAGCACAATGCTTTTACCCATCATGGGGTTTAGTAACGCGTCAATGGCGCGCGTGATCCAGGGTCGCTTCATCAAATCCCACACCAGCAACTGATGATAGAGGCGCACCGGCCAAGGTTCGGGGTCGCTTCGCCAAAAAAGGCACTTTAACCACCAATAGGGCACGTGTAGGGCATGGGCGCTGCCTCGACCCGTCAGCACAAAGCCCTGTCGCACGACCTCACGGGCCAAGTGCGTTGCATCAAAAATCCGGATATGACCTCCCGGCGTCGTCCTGTAGCCCTCGCTCAGCTGCCAACAGATCCACTCGGGCCACTGCCGCGGCACGCTGATACACAGCCGACCCCCGGGCTTCAGCACTCGCCACAACTCCTCCAACACCGCCAGATAATTGGGGATATGCTCGAGAATCTCGCTGGCGATGGCGGCGTCTACGCTTCCATCAGGTAACGGCAAATCGGTTGCATCCCCAGCGGCAAAACCTACTTCGCCGCCAGGTGCATGGGGCGTCATATCTTGAATACGCTGCTTAGCGGTGTCCAGGTCCTGCTCGGACAGATCGATACCCAGCGCCTGCACGCCATCGATGAGATAAGTCGCAAGGGTATGGCGGCCCTCGCCGCAGCCGACATCGAGACAAACGCTCCCCGGCGCCAGCGCCAGCTTATCGAGGTCGACGGTTAGCATGCGCCAATGCAAGCCCGGTACTGCTTGACCATCTGCCCTGCGCAGACTGACCAGCAAAAATGCCGCTTGACCCGCTGCCGTCCCTGATCGCCCAGCGCTCTCGCCAACTCGTGATCGGTGAGCACGCGCTCAAGCGCTTCTGCCAGCGCATCGCTGTCTCCCGCCGGTACCAGCAGACCACCCTCAGCAACGACCTCTGCCAGAGCCCCTCCATCACTCGATACCAAAGGAATGCCGGCGGCCATCGCCTCCACAGCGGGCAGGCCAAAGCCCTCATAGAGTGAAGGGACAACGGCCACCCCACTTTCCGCATACAAGCGATTGATCTCCTCGTGGCTGGCGTCACCGACAAAACGAATGTGATCCACCAACCCGAGACGCTCGATCAGCAGTTCGGTATCCCCACCCGGCTTCGGTCGTGCAATCAGCACCAACCGTCGCGCCGAGTCCGCCTCGACCAGCTTCTTGAACGCCTGTAACAACACGGGCAGCCCTTTGAGTGGCGCATCCGCCGATGCGGTGGCAATGATCTGACTCTGTTTGCGAGCGACCGACGGCAGCGGCTTGAACAGATCGGTGTCTACGCCATTGGGCACGACATGGAGCGCCCCAGGGAGCACCCCAAAATCAGTGGCGATGTCCGCGGCGGAGCAGCGCGACACCGTGACTATGTGACGCAGCTCAGCAGCGACTCTGGATTGCATCCCGAGAAACCTGTGCCAGCGACGGATCATCAAACGCCACCACCAACGCGGCTCTCCCGCCAAGGCAACTTTGAGGTCACGCGTAATGGGGTGGTGAATCGTGGTCACTACTGGCAGACCTGCGCGCTGGAGATCCAAGATCCCGTCAGCGAGGGTTTGATTGTCATGCACCACTTCAAACTCACTGGCGTGCTCCAGCAGCCAGTCCCGGGCCCGGTCGCCAAAGGTTTCAGGCTCGGCAAATCCGCCGCTGAGCTTGCTGAACCATTCTTTGCGCCCAAGTCGATCGCCCAGCTCTTTCCGGGTCACGCTCCATAGATCCCGCGAGTAGAGATCGAGACTGGGTAGTTTTACCAACTTCACGCCCTCTACCAGATGCGGATACGGCGGCCCCGAGATCACAGTGACCTGATGCCCCAGCTGGACAAGCGCCTGACTCAGATAGCGCAGATAGACCCCCTGCCCTCCTGAAAACGGC
>CALKHC010000015.1 GCA_938091425.1 uncultured Luminiphilus sp.
GGTCAACGGTGACGGCCCTACGGTCGGCGAAGCGCTCTCACGCCATCCCGATGTCGACATGATGTCCTTCACCGGGTCGACCCGGGCAGGGTCGCTGGTTGCGCAGAACGCGGCGCCTACCGTCAAGCGCGTGACTCAGGAGCTGGGCGGCAAGTCACCCAACATCATTCTCGAGGATGCGGATTTGGAGGCGGCCGTCACGCGCGGTGTGATGCATATGTACAACAACACCGGACAATCGTGTAACGCGCCGTCGCGCATGCTGGTGCCGCGCGACCTCTTGCCGCAAGCCGAGGCAATCGCCGCCAAGGTCACAGAGAGCGTTGTCATTGGCCCAACCGCTGAAGAGTCGACAACCATGGGCCCTGTCATCTCCAAGATTCAGTGGGACAAGATACAGGCACTCATTGAGGCCGGTGTCGCCGAGGGCGCGAAAGTAGTCTGCGGCGGTCCGGGTCTGCCTGACGGCATTGATCGCGGCTATTACGTGCGACCGACTGTGTTCTCCGAAGTCAGTAATGACATGAGCATTGCACAACAGGAAATATTCGGACCGGTATTGGTCATGATTCCCTATGGTAGTGAGGAAGAGGCGATCCAGATTGCTAACGACACGCCATATGGGTTGGCGGGCTACGTGCAGAGTGGGGATCTCGATCACGCGCGGCGGGTCGCGTCTCGTATCCGCGCCGGCAACGTTCATATCAATGGCGCCTCACCCGGCATGGACGTGCCCTTTGGCGGTTACAAGCAGTCGGGCAATGGCCGTGAATGGGGCGCGCACGGATTCACCGATTTCCTTGAGATCAAGGCGATCTCGGGGTTTGAGGCTGCCTGAGCCGCCGATTCGAGACCAGGGCTGCCTGTGAAAGCGATTCTGGCGATCGATCAGGGTACAACCGGCACCACCGTTGCGGTGATGAACACCCGGGGGACTCTGTTGGGGAGCGTGAACTACGAGTTCCCCCAGATCTATCCCAGGCCGGGTTGGGTAGAGCACGACCCGGAGGCAATTTGGGCATCAGCCCTCAAAGGCATTCGCGCTGTTTTCCGCAGGGGGCTGTGCAAGCCCGCTGACGTCGCATGCATCGGCATCACCAATCAGCGAGAGACGGCGCTGCTGTGGGAGCGCCGGAGCGGGAAGCCGCTGGGTAATGCCATTGTCTGGCAGTGCCGGCGAACCGCGAGTTTCTGCGAGGGCCTTCGCAAAAAAGGGCTGGAGCCCATGGTGCGCGATCGCACAGGGCTCGTGCTTGACCCCTATTTTTCGGCCAGCAAGTTTCGATGGCTGCTCAACGAGTTTGAGGGCGCTAGAGGTCGCGCTAGACGCGGTGACATCGCCGCTGGCACGATCGACTCGTACTTGCTCTATCGCCTGACGGGGGGTGCGGTGCATGCCACCGACGTCTCCAATGCCTCGCGCACTTCACTGATGAATTTGAGCACGCTGGATTGGGATCCGGAACTGCTCAAACTGTTCAACGTTCCCAGATCGCTACTGCCCGAGATTATTCCCTCCAGCGGTGACCTGGGCCGCACCCATGGCGTGCCCGGATTGCCGGATGGCGTGCCGATCGCGGGTATTGCTGGGGATCAACAGTCTGCACTGTTTGGGCAGGCGGGCTTTGATCGGGGTGCCGCCAAGTGCACCTTTGGCACGGGCTCCTTCATTTTGATGAATACCGGACAGGACCGTATGCACAGTGACGCAGGCTTGTTGAGCACTGTGGCGTGGCAACTGCCCGAACAAAAGACTCCGGTCTATGCGCTCGAGGGCGGAGCATTTATCTGCGGGGCGGCAGTACAGTGGCTTCGCGACGAGCTAGGAATTATCAAGCGTGCGCCTGACATCGAGAAGCTTGCCTCACAGGTGCCCGATGCCGGTGGCGTCGAGTTCGTGCCGGCCTTGACTGGCCTGGGTGCCCCCCACTGGGATCCCGACGCGCGTGGTGTGATCTCTGGACTGACAAGAGGTGCCGGGGTGGCGCATCTGGCGCGCGCTACGCTGGAAGCCATGGCGTTACAGAACGTCGATATCCTCCGCGCAATGGAGCGCGACCTAGGGCGCAGAATGGGTGACCTGAAGGTCGATGGTGGTGCGGCTGCTAACAATCTCTTGATGCAATTACAGGCAGACTATCTGGGGCGGGAAATCATTCGCCCTAAGGTAATTGAAACCACCGTCGCAGGCGCTTGCTTCTTGGCAGGACTGGGCGTTGGCATTTGGAAGGACACCGAAGCGCTGGCCAAGGTATGGCGAGCTGACCAACGCTTTCCGTCACGAATGGGGACGGGTCCGCGGCGCCGGAGGTTGGAGTCTTGGCAACAAGCGGTCAGCCGCGCCAAAACAGCAAGCTGAAGCCGCATGGCCGACATCCTGCGTTTCGAAAAGCCGCAAAAGCCCAGCCAGACACTTTGCCGAAACGGGCACCACAAATGGCGACCAGTGAAAAGCGACCCCTTCGCCGTTCATCGCGGCGAGCTGATCACACGCTTTCGCTGCGAGCGTTGTGGTAAGGAAAAGACCAAAGCCACCTGATTGGTGAGCGGATCTCTGGCGGTTACCACCAGTGGGGAGTAGTGGGTGCTGGCTTGAGTCGATACACTTTATGCACTGAAGATTGCCCCAGAGAAAGGCAAGAGGAGGGATCCCGATGACGTCAATGATTTACCCCACCACCAACCCGGCGATGTCCGAGACGATGGTGGTCGCCCGGGCCGAGGGCCCCTACATTTACGACAAGCAGGGCAAACGCTACCTCGAGGGGATGGCTGGGCTGTG
>CALKHC010000016.1 GCA_938091425.1 uncultured Luminiphilus sp.
GAAATCCCTGACGAAGAGGCAGAGAAGATCACCACCGTTCAGCTGGCGATCGACTACATCAATACCAACCTCTCCTGAGCGGGTCTCAGCAACTGAATACCGGGGCCGCTCTGCTCACGCAGCGCGGCCTTTTTCGTTTCATTGAACTCATCGCCGCATCGAGAAAATCCGTCTGGCGCTGCGGTAAAGTGGTCGAATATCAGATTGACCACAGCACACGCAAACCTCACGGGGCAAAAGGGGCGCATCATGAAAGGCAACAGAGTGGTCGTTACCGGCATGGGTGCCGTTACGCCATTGGGATTGGACGTAGATTCGAGCTGGGCAGGCATCTGCGATGGCCGCAGCGGTGCTGCGATGATCGGTCAGTTCGACGCTTCTGCCTTCGCCACGCGCTTTAGTGCTAGCGTCAAAAACTTTAGTGTTGAGGGGTATCTCGACACCCGCGACGCCAGACGGATGGATCCGTTCATTCAGTACGGCATGGTGGCAGGCATTCAGGCCTTCAGAGATGCTGGATTTGAGGTCACAGAGGCCAATGCTGCGCGAATTGGTTGCGCCATAGGCTCTGGCATCGGCGGTATAGGCTCGATTGAAGATACCGCGATGCTGGTTGAGCAAAGAGGCCCAAAGCGGATCTCTCCTTTCTTTGTGCCCGGCGCCATCATCAATATGATCGCGGGGAATCTTTCCATTCTCTACAATCTGCAGGGGCCCAATATTGCGGTGGTCACCGCCTGTACCACTGGCACTCACAATATCGGCCTTGGCGCGCGCATGATCGCCGCCGGCGATGTCGACGCCATGTTGGTTGGGGGCGCCGAGATGGCGACCACGCCGGTCGGAATTGGCGGCTTTGCGGCTGCGCGTGCCTTGTCGACGCGCAACGACGACCCTGAGCGTGCCTCTCGCCCTTGGGATGCAGACCGCGATGGGTTCGTGCTGGGCGACGGTGCCGGCATGCTCATGCTTGAGTCTCTGGATAGCGCAACCTCTCGAGGCGCCCATATTTATTGTGAACTGACTGGGTTTGGTATGAGCGGCGACGCCTATCACATGACGTCACCACCTGAGGACGGGCGCGGAGCCGCTGCATCGATGCGCCAAGCGCTTAACGACGCCGGCTTGTCGCCCGAGGAAATCGATTACGTCAATGCGCACGGCACCTCTACTGAAGCCGGGGATCTCGCAGAGTCGCTGGCGGTAAAAAGTGTTTTTGGGGCGCATGCGTCTGAGTTGGCGGTCAGCTCGACAAAATCCATGATTGGACATTTGCTCGGTGCGGCGGGCTCGGTAGAGGCGATTCTGACGATTCTGGCGCTACGTGATAGCGTTGCCCCGCCAACGATTAATCTCGATAACCCCGGTGAGGGGTGTGACCTCAACTATGTGCCTCATCACGCGCAGCAACGTCCCATTCGTCACGCACTGTCCAACTCATTCGGCTTTGGTGGCACTAACGGCTCTCTGATTTTCAGTGAGCTGAACTGAGCGCTAACGCAACATGTCGCTAACCTGGGTCGATGGAGTGGCCGCCGATACGGTGCCTGCAGATGATCGAGGACTGAACTACGCCGACGGCACCTTCGAGACGCTGTCTTGCCGCGAGGGCCGCATCCAGCATGAGGAACTTCATCGGGGTCGGCTAATTCGAGCGCTCACGGCGTTACAGATAAGCAACGCCCCAGAGCAGGGGTCACGCCTCTTTGCTGAAGCGGGGCTCTGTCTGGGAACGGCTCGACACACTGGCATTGCGCGTTTGACGGTCACGCGGGGCTCAGGACCCCGGGGATACACGCCGCCAGAAATCGCCCAATTGCGGTCTATCCTTTGCGCCTATCCAGCGCCCCAGCTTTCGCTGGCAGAATTGCGGTGCGGTATTGCCAGCATCCGTTGGTCGATGCAACCACAACTTGCGGGTCTCAAACTATTAGCGCGCACCGAGCAGGTTCTGGCCGCTGGCGAGGCCACAGCTGACGGTTGGGATGACATGGTGATGCTTGACGGAAATGAACATGTAATCTCCAGCAGTCGAGCGAATTTGTTCATGCTTTTTGGCAAACAGGTAGCGACGCCTTGCCTCGATCTTTGTGGTATCGCGGGCACCCGACGAGAGTTACTACTCGATAAAATCCTGCCATCTATGGATTACCCCGTAGATATCAGACCTATCTCCCTGAGGGAATGTTTGACTGCAGACGCATTGATCACAACTAACTCAGTTTCTGGGGTGACGCCGGTGACGCAATTAGGTGAGTCCATGCTGAACTCACCCTTCGGAACCGAGTGGGTCACTGCACTGCAACGTGCTGTGGCAGAGCACGCCACGTGAAAAAAAGGTTATTCCTCGCTGCCTTAGTACTGTTCGCCGTTGCATTGACATTGGCTGTGCAACGCGTCTCCGCGCTCTGGGATCAGCCACTCTCGCTCCCGGCAGAAGGCGCTATCGTGACGGTGGCCAAAGGGGAAAGTTTGGGTCAGGTACTCGCTCGGGCGGAGGAAAACCAATGGCTAACGCGGAGCAAGTGGGTAGGCTTAGTCGCCAGATGGCAGGGTTTGGATGAGCAAATGCAGGCCGGTGAGTTTGCCGTCAACGAGCCACTGACTGCTGCTGAATTGATTGCCAAGTTGGCTGCAGGAGAGGTGATGCGCCATAGCGTGACGTTGCCGGAAGGGATCACCCTCGCGGAGGCGATTGAGATCCTGCACAGGGAAACTGTGCTTACTAAAACCCCCCTTTCTGATTTG
>CALKHC010000017.1 GCA_938091425.1 uncultured Luminiphilus sp.
TGCTGAGGCTGCCCACCCGGGATGCAGTCGCTTAGTCCAACTGCCATCATCCAAAAACGCCATGCTGCCGCTACTCAAACTGAGCGCCACGCCCTGTGCACGCACCAACGCGTCGCTGTCTGCTCCCATCATGCGTGCCGCCGCGACCGTAGCGCCAAACACCCCTACGACACCTGTGGGATGGAAGCCCACCTGTTGGAACACGCCACCCGCCTGCGTGCCCAGCATCGCGTCGACTTCGATCGCCATTAACGTGGCGAACAGCAACTCAGCACCACTCAGACCGCGTTGCTCAGTCAACGCCAACGCAGCAGGGAATGCACTGGCGGTGCAATGCACTACCGAAGCAAGATGGGTGTCGTCGTAGTCCAAACCATGCACCAAAAGACCGTTCATCAAGGCCGCGTCACGCATTGAGACAGTCGCGGGCTGGCCAATAATGGTCGACGTACCATCGCTACCCAGCAGGTTGAGCGAATCCAGAGACTTGTGGGCAAAATCGTAGGCCCGCGAGGCGAAAGCAATCCCTACCGCGTCCGCCAGACACAGCTTGAGGTATTCCCACACATCCTGCGGGACCTGATCTCGCTGCAAAGCGATAGCCCGGTCGGCGATTGCACGACTCAGTGGTGCGGTTTGGTGGGTAAGTGGTGATACCTGCATCAGGAACTCCGGAAATGTCCGGACATGATACACCAACCGCTTTCAGATGCCGACCGGCCAGCTGGCTATCGGCCCTTAGCTCAGCAAGGTGTCCGCCAGCGCCAGAATGCGCTGACTCTTGTAGACAATGGGGTAATCAATGAAATAACCGTCCAACTGGATGGAGGCCGAGCCCTCTGCTTCTGCGGCCTCAAACGCCGCCACCACTGCCCGGGCATGAGCAATTTCCTCGGCGGAGGGTGTGAATACCCGATGAGTTAATGGAATTTGAGCAGGATGGATACAGAGTTTGCCGCCAAAGCCGAACTGTTTTCCGTGGCGAGCGGACTGCAAGAACCGCTCATCATCTTTGATTTGCAAGACAACGGTGTCGATCGGCGGCTCGAGATTACCGAGCCGCGCCGCATGAGACAGCTTTGCTCGTGCATAGCCCAAAACAGACTCATCAGCATTCCATTCGTAATTCAGATCAAGCGTGTAGTCCCCGCCACCAAACGCCATGCGCTTAATGCGGCTATCGGCGGTGGCAATCTTTCTCGCTCCCTCCACCCCTGCCGCCGTTTCAATGATCGGCATCAGGTCCAGGCTGCCCACAGCCATACCCTGCGCTGTCTCGGCAGCGGCCAGCAAGTTTTCCAGCTGGTTGAGACAGGCCCGCGACTCTACCTTTGGCAACACAACGCCATCGAGCCATGGGCCGACGGTAGCTTTGATGTCGTCAGCGCAGTAAGGCGTGTCGATGCTGTTTACGCGGACGTAGTGCCGAGTACTGCTGTTGGGGCGGGCAGTGAAAGCATCCACCACGCATTGCCGCGCAGCGGGCTTCTCACTGATCGCCACGGCATCTTCGAGGTCCAGAATGACAGCATCGGCGCCCACCTCGAAAACCTTCTCGACGCGCCTAGGATGGTTCGCGGGCGTAAACAAAAAACTGCGGATAGGCGTGAAATCTTCGGGGGTCATTTCAGTTGTTCCAGGACCAGTGATCGGCGGTTTGCCAGCCGCGGGTAAATTCGAAGGTATAGCTGAAGTTGCTAGCGGGGTGTTCAGAGATCGACGCTTCGAAAATGCGCCCGCCCCTACCCTCATAAAACCGACTCACGCTGAGTGAGGGAGAGCCCGGCTCGACTCCGAGCACCGCGGCTTTTTTGTCAGACAGAACCCCCGCAGTCAGGCGAATCGTGATGTTTTCGATGGATTCTTTGAAGGTCTCGGCGATCATCTCGTAAACGGGGCGTGAGCTAGCGCCGAGCCGCTGGGCTATCGAGCCGTATTCTGGGATAACATAAACATCAGCCAGGCAGATCGGCATGCCCTCATCTCCCAGCGTGCGCAAGCCTGAAATCTGAACCCACTCATCTCCCACCTGACAGCCCAACTCCCTCGCCAGTGGCTTATCCGCCTTAATGCGATCATCGGATAACAGTCGGAAAATACTGCTGTCGGGGTAACTGAAGAGTTCCGATGGTGAGCGCACCATTTGCACGAAGGCGGGCGACGCCTCAGTAGACAACACCAGCGTGCCGCGTCCCCGCTGTCGCTTCACGAGCCCCATATCCTCCAGCACACGCAACGCCTCGCGGATCGTATGCCGACTGGCGTCGAAGCGATCGATTAGCTCTAGCTCACCGGGTAAAAAAGTGCCGACCGGAAACTTTCCCTCTCGAATGCCCGCCAGCAGGTTGTCCGCGATCTGTCGGTATAGCGGCACTCGGGACGAACTCTGTAGCTCATCATCGGCCCGCTTTTTCACTTGCTCAACTTGCATGACAGGTCTGAACCCCCCAAACTTCATTTGTCCAGACATTTTAGATGGTTATCGGGTGACCACAACCCGTTCTATCGCTCTCACAAGGTATTTGATCATGGCCAAAACCTCTGCCAAGGCGCGCTACGCTCACCAAAGCGGCCGTCACTTCGAGGACTTTACGGTGGGGGACATCTATCACCACCTGCCCGGAAGAACGATTTCGCAACACGACAACGCCTGGTTCACCTTGCTGACCATGAATACCCACCCACTCCATTTCGATGAGGAGTACGCCGCGGAGACCGAGTTCGGTCGACCGCTGGTCGCGAGCCCCCTGACGGTGGCTATCGTCGTGGGCATGAGCGTGTCGGATGTGAGTGAGGCAGCAATCGCGAATTTGGGTTGGAAAGAAATCAAACTGCCCGCCCCGGTGTTCCCGGGCGATACCCTTTACGCCAACACGGAAGTGCTGGACAAACGTGAGTCACGCTCGCGACCCAACGCAGGCATCGTCAGCGTGCTCACCCGCGGCATCAATCAGGACGACACCGAAGTCTGCGTCTTTGAGCGGCAGATTCTCATTCCTAAGCGCAACCCCGCCTAAGCCCGTTTTCTAGGAGAATCAGCATGAGCCACGACGCGTCGGTCGAACAACAGATTCTGGCCACCATCGACAAGTGGGTCGAACAGGAGCTCCGCCCTATCGCGCGCCAGTTCGATCAAGCGGACGAGTACCCAACCGATCTGGTGGAGCAAATGAAAGAGCTGGGGCTCTTCGGCGCCACGATCTCTGAAGAATATGGCGGTCTGGGTCTCAGCGCCTCGACCTATGCGCGGATCGTCTCGCGGATTTGTGAGGTCTGGATGGCGCCCTCGGGCATCTTCAACTCTCACCTCATCATGGCGAGCTGTGTGGAGCGTGCGGGTACGCAGGCGCAGAAGGAACACTTTCTGCCGAAGTTCGCCACCGGAGAACTGCGTGGTGGTATTGGTTTGACCGAGCCCGATGCAGGGTCAGACCTACAGGGCATTCGCTTGGTCGCCAAAAAAGATGGTGATCACTATGTGCTGAACGGCACCAAGACATGGATCTCTAACGGCATCAACGGCAATTGTCTGGCTGTACTGACCAAAACCGATCCCAGCGCCTCGCCTCCTCATCGCGGCATGAGCCTCTTCATCTGCGAAAAAGGCGACGGCTTCAGCGTCGGCAAAAAGCTCAAGAAGCTGGGTTATCGGTCGATTGACAGTGCCGAGCTTATTTTTGAGGACTTCCGTGTCTCCGCCGACAATCTGGTGGGCGGAGAAGAAGGCAAGGGCTTTCAGCAGGTCGCCGGTGGCTTGGAACTGGGGCGCATAAACATTGCGGCGCGAGGCGCGGGAATGGCCAAGGGCGCCACCAACATGGCACTCCATTACGCGATGGACCGAAAAACCTTTGGCAAGGCCATCGCCGAGCATCAGGCTATTCAGTTGAAGCTCGCCGAAATGTCGACCCGAGCGGCTGCGGCAGAACTATTGGTGCATCAGGCCGCCGACAAGTTTGATCGCCATGAGCGATGCGATCTGGAAGCAGGACAGGCCAAATTCTTCGCTTCCGAAGCGGCGGTGCAGAACAGTCTCGATGCGATGCGGGTCTTTGGTGGTTACAGCTATTCGCCGGAGTATGAGATCGAGCGCTTCTACCGGGACGCGCCGCTACTGTGCATTGGTGAGGGCACTAACGAGATCCAGCGCATGATCATTGCGAAGCAAATGGTGTCTCGGGCCAACTGATCAATCCAGTACCGTCATGAACTCAGCAGCATCCAGCCGGTCTGTGCGGTAGGTATTGATTAGCGCATCTGGGTCAGCGTATCCAAGAGACATGCCGCACACGAGCATCTGCTCAGCAGGCGCTTCCAGAATTGACATTACCGTATCTTGGTACGGGCAGAATGCCGCTTGAGCACAGGTCTCCAATCCCATTTCTCGGGCGGCCAACATGAAGGATTGTAAGAACATCCCATAATCGACCCAGCTACCCTGCTCCATATCCCGATCAATAGTAAAAAACAGCCCTACCGGTGCACCAAAGAACTGATAGTTCTGCACGCGGTAGCCTTGCACTGCCTCGGCGTCCTGCCGCTCTATTCCCAGCAGCCCGTATAACCCAAAGCCTGTTTGGCGGCGTCGACCGATATAAGGCTGCCGCCATTGGCGGGGATAGTAGTGGTATTCGTATTCACCCTCATCCCCATCGAGATAACGCGCCGAACAGGCATCAGTAATGCGCTGTTTGCGCTCATGACGCACGATGTAAGCGTGCCAGGGCTGAATGTTGGACCCGGACGGTGCCCGCCCAGCAATGGTCAAAAGTGCTTCTATCTGTTCGTCAGTGACGGGTCTATCGCTCAGAAAAGCGCGAATGCTCTGCCGGCCGACGATGGCCTCAGTGACGCGCACGGTTTACCTCAAGCGCACTGCTTGGACAGCCAGGTGTGAGCTCTGCCGCCCTGCGGGGCACCAATCATATCGCTCAACAAGGCAACCGCTTCCAGCAGCTTTGGCATGTTGAGCCCGGTCTCGTAGCCAATCGATTCACACAGCATGACCACATCCTCGGTCGCCACATTCCCTTTGGCGCCAGGCGCAAAGGGGCAACCCCCTAACCCCCCTGCCGAGGCATCAAACTGACGAACACCCGCCTGTAGCGCTGCATATACGTTGGCCAGACCCATCGCGCGGGTGTCGTGAAAGTGGCAGCCCAACCGCTCGGGTCCATATCGATCGACAAGCTTGTGCATCATAGAATGCACGGCGGCAGGATTCGCAGCACCAATGGTATCGGCGATCATCAATCGCGCGGGTTGGTGTTGCATCAGCCGGTCAACTTGCTCCAGCACCAGCGATTCCTCAACCGCCCCCTCATAAGGACACTCAAAAGCCACGGCGAGGTAAGCGTGAATATCAACGCCCTCTGCTGCCGCACGATCCAGAATCTCCTCCCCCATTACGAAGGTGTCCTCGAGGGTCTTGCGGATATTGTTCTGGTTCATCTCTTCAGTCGCAGCGAGCGCGATGGCATGACTGCGGATGCCGGCCCGGACCGCTAGTTCGTAGCCCTTCATATTGGGCACCAGCGCACTGTAGGCAAGCTGCGCCGGGGGCAGGTTGGCGGCTATTTCATCGGTGCCCGCCATCTGCGGTACAGCTTTCGGCGACACAAACGATCCGATCTCCAGCTCCGGAACACCCGTCTCGACGAGGGCACCCAACAGCGCGATCCGCTGCTCAACAGTGAGGTGTTTGGGCTGTGCCTGAAGCCCGTCACGGGCTGCAACCTCCTTGATCACCACCTTCTCGGCCATCGTTATCTCCTTCAACGGGGGGTCGTTAGCTTCGCCGCCAGCACCCCGGGGCGCCAAGTGTAGCGCCACTGGATCGGCGCCACCACTTGGAGTTCACTGGCAGACCTAGTTCGCTATCAGTTTGCGGGCGGCATCGGCAATGGAAGCGGCGTCGACCCTAAAGTGAGCGCGCAGATCCGAGCGGCGCTCACTCATACCGAAGCCATCGGTTCCCAAAGCCGTAAACGGCCCGGCTATCCAACTGGCAATCATTCTGGGCAGAGTGCGTACGTAGTCTGTCGCCGCCACAATGGGCACTTCGGGATCATGGAAGAGACTGGCCAGCCACGCTGGCTCAACATCATCACCATCGGCCTGTTCCGCTCGCTCAGCATCGCGGGCCAGTTCCACGTAACTGGTAATGCTATACACAGCCACAGCGTATCCCTCCTGCCTGAGCGTCGCAGCCGCTTGCATCACTTCAAACAAAATCGTACCGGAACCCAAAAGGTTGACGCGCGGTCCATCGCCCTCGTCGGACTCCAGTAAATATCCACCCCGCACCACGCCCTCGTCGAGATCACCATGTTCCGGCCGAGCCGGCATGGGCAGCGCCTCGTTGTACATCATCAAATAAAACAGTTCGTCGTGATCCTGCACAAACATTCGCTGTATGCCGAAGCGGACGAGAATCGCCAATTCCCAGGCGAAAGCCGGGTCATAGGTTCGTACCGAGGGCACCGTACTGGCGAGAATGGGAGAGTGTCCGTCTTGATGCTGGAGGCCTTCCCCATTCAAGGTGGTACGACCCGCCGTGCCACCCAACAAAAAGCCCCGGGCCATCATATCGGCAGACGCCCAAATCATGTCGCCCACGCGCTGAAAGCCAAACATGGAATAAAAAATATAAAACGGGATAGTAGGCACCGCGAAGGTGGCATAAGCGGTACCCGCTGCAATAAACGAAGCAATCGCTCCTGCCTCGCAAATACCCTCCTGCAAGATCTGTCCGTCAATGGCTTCCCGATAGCTATTTAAGGCCTCTGCATCAACGGGGGTATATCGCTGACCGTCGGGCGAGTAGATGCCTGCCACCTTGAACAGCGCATCCATGCCAAAGGTGCGCGCTTCATCCGGCACAATGGGCACAATAAATTCGCCCACTTCAGGGTCTTTCAGGAGTTTCGTCAGCAAGCGCACCATGGCGGCTGTGGTAGATAGGCTACGCGACTCGCTGCCCGCATCGAAGAGAGTGAAGATCGCCGCATCTGGCGCCTTGAGAATGGCAGCGGGGACTTCGCGTCGAGGCAAATAGCCGCCGAGTGCTTCCCTGCGCGCTCGCAAATATCGCAGCTCCTCACTGTCCTCCGCCGGACGATAAAAGTCGGCGCGGGCGATGGCCTCATCGTCGAGCGGTATCCCCCAGCTGCGCGCGCAGGCAATGCGCTCGTCGCGGCTCAAATCTTTCTTTTGATGCGCTGTGTTACGACCCTGCAAGGCGGAACCCATGCCATCGCCCTTGACGGTCTTGACCAGCATCACTGTCGGACGATCCTCGCTTTCACAGGCTCGACGATACGCGGCATAAAGTTTTTTTGGGTCCTGCCCTCCGCGCTTGATCTGGGCGACCTCGACATCGGTGAGCGTATTCATAAGTTGTTCCAGACGGGGATCACCGTGCACCCAGTGCTCGCGTTGCTCGTCTCCCGGGAGAATAGAGTAGCGCTGATAGTCGCCATCTAGACACTCCTCCATGCGATGGCGCAACACCCCATCGTGATCCGAGGCAAGCAACGCATCCCAGCCACTGCCCCAAATCACTTTCAGGACCTGCCAGTCGGCACCGCGAAACGCCCGCTCCAGCTCCTGAATGATTTTTCCATTGCCGCGAACAGGTCCATCGAGGCGCTGCAGATTACAATTGACGACGATCACCAAATTGTCGAGTCGCTCGCGAGCAGCGATATTGATCGTACCCAGCACCTCGGGTTCGTCTGCCTCGCCATCGCCGATAAAGCACCAGATCCGCGCATCATCGGCCACTAACAACCCTCGATGCTGAAGGTACTTGGCGAAACGCGCGATATAAATCGACATAGGTACCGACAGGCCCATTGAGGCGTTGGGTACCTGCCAGAACTCAGGCATGGAGCGAGGATGCGGGTAGGAAGGCAAACCACCTCCTTTGCCCAGTTCACGTCTGAAGTTGCGCAGCTGCTGCTCGGTCAAACGACCCTCGAGATAGGCTCTGGCATAGATACCGGGCGCTGCATGCGGCTGAGGCAGCACCAAATCCCCCCGACCCGACGCCTGAAAAATATGATGAAAAGCGGTCTCCATTGCGGTCGCCGCTGAAGCATAGGTGGCAATATGCCCGCCCAGACCGGCACCCTCGTCCTGTGCCCTCAAGATCATGGCGGCGGCATTCCAGCGAATGATATTTTCGATGCGCTTCTCGAGCTCCAGATCACCGGGGTACGGTGGCTGCTCATCGACGGAAAGCGTGTTGATGTAAGGGGTATTCAGTAACGCATCCGATAGCGTTACGCCCTGATCGATGCTGTATTCCTGAAGCCTTCGCAGCAGCGCCCGCACGCCTTCATCGCCGTACTCGCGTCGGATATCCTCAAGCGCTGATCGCCACTCCGGCCAGTCTGCATCAATAACGGCACTGACGTCGACCGGCGCCTGAGACGTGGCTTCATCCATTGCGCATCCACCGTGTCGCGAGATCGTCGATCATCGGCGGACGATATCGTATGAGATCTCTCATCGTGAGATAGTAACGAGGACACCCCTGAGGAGGCCAGTCATGTCTCAAAGAAAAGCGTTGGAGAGAATCGACGGCGGTATGGGTGAGAAACCGGCGCTGATTATCGTCGATGTGGTGGTGGGGTTTACGGACCCGTCCTGTCCGCTGGGTTCAGAGGCTGAAGGAGTGGTGGCGGCCAACATCGAGTTGATGAACGCCTTCCATCGCGCAGATCTGCCCGTGGTGCTAACCACAGTGGTCTATCACAACGAGGAGCAGGCTTCAGTGTTTCGGGCAAGGGTACCGGCGCTGAACCTGCTCACCCCTGACTCCGAGTGGGTAAAGTTTGATCCACGGTTACCCATTGCGCCCAACGACCTTCAGTTGGAAAAACGTCATGCTAGCGGCTTTCATGGCACTGATCTCGACGACTGGTTGACGTCGCGAGGGGTCGATTCAGTGGTTGTGACGGGTCTGACTACCAGCGGATGTGTGCGCGCTACCGCGGTTGATGGCTTGCAAAACAACTATCGCGTCTTGGTGCCACGGGAAGCCTGTGGTGATCGTGATGAGCGGGCGCATGAGGCCAATCTTTATGACCTCAATGCGAAATACGCGGACGTCATCTCAGTCACTGATGTGCTGGAGTCACTGCCCGGCTGAGTCCGGCTGCTGTGCAGCAAATTGCGCTGCCTGCTCTGGCGTCGCCTCGGTCTGGTAATGCGCCTTCCACTCCTCGTAAGGCATGCCGTAAACGATTTCGCGGGCTGCCTCCTTATCCATCGTAATCCCATCTTCAGCAGCAGCTTCCGCGTACCACTTGGACAGACAATTTCGGCAAAAGCCGGCCAGATTCATGAGGTCTATGTTCTGCACTTCTTTTCGGCTATCGAGATGCGATAACAGTCGCCGAAAAACAGCAGCTTCAATCGATTCTTGACTCATAATGGGGTTCATCTCCTCTCATTGTGGCGCGCTCAGCTCGCCATACTTAATCAATGGGCTTCTCCGAGCGCATCAAGATCAGCTCGCGAATCATCGCCCCCTGTCCCGGGTATCGCCAAACGCCGCTCGGTAACGCGTCAAGTCTCCACCAGGTCACCTCTGCCACCTCAAGCGGGCGGAGAATGCGCGGCTCAGTCGAGGCGGGCACTTCGCACCAAAACAGATGGAAACCATTATTGAAAACAATGGCTAACTTGCCAGCGTGCGCGGCCAGGCCCGTTTCTTCAAAAACTTCTCGCTCTGCACCACATCGCGGTGATTCTGACGCTGCGACACTGCCACCAGGCAGCGCCCACTCGCCAGACCAATCTTTGACTAGCAGTGCGCCGCGTGCATCCCATATCAAGCAACCCGCACTCGGCGCCGAGCCAGAGTCATCGGGTGAAGAACAGGGTGGCGGCGCTTCCCCACAAGCGGCCAAAAGCATTAAAAGAAGCAGTACACCACTACGCCTCATACACCCAATCCACGGCGTCGTTACCCACCGCAATGCGCAACTCATCCAGCAGTGCATCGCTTGGATGAACTTGCCAAGCGCCACCCAGTCGCACTGCAACGGATCCCTGTGGCTGCACGTATTCCATCACTACGGGGCACTGCCCGCCCACTGCTGAGCGCAGGGTATTGGCAAGCAAGGTATTAAAGCGCTCATCGACTTGATGGCTCGGCACCCTGAGGCGCAGCTGAGAAACCTTGGCTTTCCGGGCCTGCTCCAATGAACGCACGGTTTTTGTCCGCATTGCCAGACCGCCGTTAAAGTCGTCCACCTGTAACCTGCCATCCAGCAAGACGATCCGATCCTTCTGCAACAGATCTCGATGCTCAGTGAAGACGTCGTTATATACTGTGGCCTCAATCTGCCCTGAACCATCATCCAGCGTTAGTACCGCCATGGGCCCCCGCTGAGTCTTGATGGTGCGGATATCGAGAATCAGACCTGCCACCACCGCCTGTTTGTTAGCCTGCAACTCGCGAATGCGACGCGGCGCAAATTTTCTGACTTCTGCCTCATAGGCCTCCATGGGGTGGCCACTCAAGAAACTACCGAGGCTCTCTTTTTCGGCGTTGAGCAACTCCATCAGTGACCAGGATCGCGCGCCACGGTGCTCGTGATAGGGATCCTCGGCGTTATCAGCCGTGGCAATCACCTCGCCAAACAAATCATCAATGCCGGCAGCGGTGTTGCTGGCCACTTGTTCGGCTCCTTTAATCGCATCATCCAGCGCGGCCAACATGACCCACCGCTCAACACCCAACTCATCCAGTGCGCCACTTTTGATCAAAGCCTCAAGTGCACGTCGATTCACTTTCCTGGGGTCTGTGCGCGCGCAGAGATCAAAAAGGCTGGAAAACGGGCCGTTTTCGCGTGCGACCAGCACACTGCTGATCGGCCCCTCACCCAACCCTTTAATCGCACCGAGGCCGTAGCGAATCTGCCCCTCATCGTCGACGGAGAAGGCGTACTCGCCCTTCTGAATCGACGGCGCCTGCACTGTGAGGCCCATCCTTCTGGCCTCATCCCGGAACGTTAAAAGCTTGTCGGTATTGTCGATCTCGGAACTCATGACCGCCGCCATAAATTCCGCGGGGTGATGCGTTTTGAGCCACGCGGTTTGATAAGAGACCAGCGCGTAAGCCGCTGAGTGAGACTTGTTGAAGCCATAACCTGCGAACTTCTCTACGAGATCGAAGATCTTTATAGCCAGTGTGGGATCAATGCCCTGTGCCGCCGCACCCTCCTCAAAAACGCTGCGCTGCTTGGCCATTTCCTCTGGTTTTTTCTTACCCATCGCGCGACGCAGCAGATCGGCGCCACCGAGCGTATAGCCCGCCAGCACCTGCGCAATCTGCATCACCTGCTCCTGATATAAAATGATGCCGTAAGTGGGCTCCAGAATGGGTTTCAACCATTCGTGCTGGTATTGCGCATCGGGATAGGCCAACTGCTCACGGCCATGCTTGCGGTCGATGAAATTCTCGACCATGCCGGACTGCAAAGGCCCGGGTCGGAACAGGGCCACCAACGCAATGATGTCTTCAAAGCAGTCGGGACGCAGATTTTTGATCAGCTCTTTCATACCGCGACTTTCAAGCTGGAACACCGCCGTGGTGTCACCACTCTGAAGCATTCGAAAAACCTCGGCGTCATCAAGCGGTATGCGATCAATATCGAGTGCCGACTCTCCTCGGGAGTCGATCATCTGGATCGCCCACTGAATGATCGTTAACGTGCGCAGGCCCAGAAAATCGAACTTCACCAAGCCCGCTTCCTCAACATCGTTTTTGTCGTACTGGGTGACGACACCGCCGCCGTCTTCGTCGCAGTAAATGGGCGAGAAGTCGGTCAGTTCACTCGGCGCAATCACCACACCACCCGCGTGTTTACCCGCATTGCGCGTGACACCCTCGAGCTGCACCGCCATATCCCAGATTTCCTGGGCCGAGCTGTCCTCCTCCAGCAGTTGCACCAGCTGATCTTCCTGCTCGAGCGCCTTGGAGAGGGTCATTCCCACTTCGAAGGGAATCAGCTTGGACATGCGGTCCGCGAGCCCATAGGGTTTACCCTGAACGCGGGCGACATCGCGCACCACAGCTTTCGCGGCCATCGTGCCAAAGGTAATAATCTGCGACACCGCCTGACGACCATAGGTCTGGGCCACGTACTCAATGACCTCGTCCCTGCGCTCCATGCAAAAGTCCACGTCGAAGTCAGGCATGGAAACCCGCTCGGGATTCAGGAAGCGCTCGAACAGCAGGTCGTATTCAATGGGGTCGAGGTCTGTAATCTCCAATGCATAAGCCACCAAGGAGCCAGCGCCCGAGCCTCTGCCGGGACCAACCGGGATATCCTGTTCCTTAGCCCAGCGAATGAAGTCCATCACCACCAGGAAATATCCGGGGAAACCCATCTGGTTGATGGTTGTGAGTTCGAACTCCAGTCTTTCACGATAGGGCGCTAGCGCTTGCTCATCCCAGTCGGGGAAGCGCCGCTTAAGCCCCTCATGGGAAAGGCGACCTAGATAATCCTCGATCGTCTCGGCTGCTGGCACCGGATAGTCAGGTAGAAAAGGCTGGCCCAGCGTCAGTGACACCGAGCAACGCCGAGCAATTTCAACCGAATTCTCCAGCGCCTCGGGAATATCCGAGAACAGCTCCGCCATCTCTTCAGCGGAGCGCAGATATTGTTGATCGGAGTAGGCCCGCAGGCGTCTGGGATCATCCAGAGTGCGCCCATCCCCAATGCATACCCGAGCTTCGTGGGCTTCAAACTCGTTGGCTTCCAGAAAACGGACATCGTTGGTCGCCACCACTGGGCACTTGAATGCCGCCGCCAATGACACAGCGGCGTGGAGATAATCCTCCTCGCCTGCGCGACCGGTGCGCTGCAATTCCAAATAGAACCGGTCAGGAAAGCAGCTCTGCCAACCCGTCAAGGCTGCGCGAGCATCTGCCTCCCGACCGTTCAACAGCGCCTGACCAATGTCGCCCTGGCGACCTCCGGACAAGGCGATTAAGCCCTCCGAGTATTCCCTGACCCAGGCCTGCTTGACACGCGGCCGGCCCAGATATTGACCTTGCTGGTAGGAGCGCGACAGCAGCAACATCAGATTCCGATAGCCCGTCTCATTCTGGGCCAGCAGACACAATTCGTGATGTCGCTCCTCGTCGAGGGGATCCAGCACATGCAAGTCGGCGCCGACAATCAGCTTGAGCCCTAACTCTGCAGCGGCCTTATAGGCTTTTACCAGACCAAAAAAATTGTGGTGATCGGTAATCGCCACGGCGGGCATCCCGAGCTCCGCCACTCGATTGAGCGCGGGGCGGATACGGAGCAAACCATCGATCAGAGAGTATTCGCTGTGAAGACGTAGGTGAACAAACGAGGCCATGTCCGAACGCTATCCCACCTCGGGGTCTGCCAGCAAGCGTCTGACGGGGCCAAAGCTCCGTCGGTGCACTGGAGAGACACCCGCAGTCTCAAGCGCTGCCAAATGAGCTCGGGTGGGGTAGCCCTTATGTCGATCAAACCCGTATTCTGGGTAGTGCTCATGCAACGCCAACATCTCTGTGTCGCGCTGGACTTTGGCAAGAATGGATGCGGCACCAATGCTGGGTTCGCTTAAGTCACCTTTGACGATGGCACGCGCCTCATAGGACCACCTGGGCAAATGATTACCGTCTACCAGTACCAGCGATGGTTGTATCGGCAGTGCCTCTACTGCCCGGCGCATCGCCAACAGCGACGCTTGCAGGATATTCAGCTCATCAATTTCTGCCACGCTAGCGCGCCCCAGCGCCCAGCAAACTGCCTCGTCCCGAATACGCTCAGCCAATGCTTCTCGTAGATCTGGGGACAGCTTTTTGGAATCCGTGACGCCTTTGGGCGGTGATTCAGCCAGAATCACCGCAGCCGCCACGACATCGCCAGCCAACGGTCCCCGACCCACCTCATCAACACCCGCCACTAGGTGACCCGCTGTCTCCTCGAAGAGATCAGGGGGTGTCATCGCCCCTTAACCAGCGGCATGAGCGCATTGATACTGCGCTCGGCAAAGTTGCCGCCGATCAGGCCAGCTAACTCGTCGAATCGCCTTACCTGCCGGTCACCGTCACCCTCGAAGAGTCTGGAAACCGCATCGCCCAGCTGTGAACCCGTGGCGTGGTGTTGCAATAGCTCGGGCACAAGCTCCTCACCGGCCAACACATTGGGCAAACCGACGTACGGGGTCTTCACCAGGCGCGACAGAATGGCCCAAGACAGCGATGCCATGCGGTAACTGATGACCATAGGCTTGCGCAACAGCATCGCTTCCAGCGTCGCGGTGCCCGATGCGATCAAGATCGCATCGCAGCATCGCATCACTTCACGCCCTTGTCCCCGAATCAGGCTCACTGATAGCGCCCTCGACTGAAGCACCGATTCAATCTGTTGATATCGCTCGGCATTGGCCGCCGGGATCACAAAATGCAGATCGGCATGTCGTGCCTGCAGCAACTGCATGGCGTCAGCAAAGACGGGCATCAAATGCCGCACCTCTCCCTCTCGACTGCCGGGCAGCACTGCCAGCAAGGTTTTATTGGACGGCAGTCCCATGGCGGCGCGGAGTTCGTCTGCTGCGGGTAACTGCTGGAGCTCATCCACCAGCGGGTGACCCACACAGACCGCATCAATGCCGGCCTCTCGGTATATGTCCACCTCGAAGGGTAGCAAGCACAGCATGCGATCGACCGACTCCCGGATACCCCGGAGCCGTCCCCGCCGCCAGGCCCATACCGAGGGGCTCACGAGATGGGCGGTGGGGATCCCAGACGCTTTCAGACGGCGCTCGACAGGCAGATTGAAATCGGGGCTGTCGACGCCGACGAATAGATCGGGCGCCACCCGCTGCTGCTGCGCGATGAGCCGCCGGCGGATGCCTAGCAGTTCGGGCAACCGTTTCAAAGGTTCTATTAGCCCCATCACGGCTAACCGGTCCATGGCACAGAGTGACTCGAGGCCCGCGGCCTGCATTTGATTGCCGCCAATGCCTGTGATGTCGATCGACATACCGCGTTGCTGCCAGGCCCGCAAAATCGAGCCTGCGAGCAGGTCGCCAGACGCTTCACCCGCGCACAGACCGAGGCACAGCGACTCACGTAACACTAACGAACGATGCCCCGCTGCGATTGCTTCAGCGAATCGATCAGTGTTTGAAGACTGGGGGTCTCGGTCACCATGCTTTGCAGTCGCTCCACGGCGACATCAAGCGTCAAGCCTTGCCGATAGAGGATCTTAAACGCCCGCCGCAACTCAGAAATTTCAGCGCTATCGAACCCGCGCCGGCGCAGCCCCTCGGCATTGATCGTTTTCGCCTCAGCTGGACTCCCTGCCACTGTGACGAATGCCGGCACGTCTTTGCCAATCGAGGTACCCATGCCACTGAAGCTATGTGCGCCAATCTTGCAAAACTGATGTACCAGCGTGTAGCCAGAGAGAATGGCCCAATCGCCAATTTCGACGTGACCGGCCAAGGCCGTGTTGTTCACCAAAATAGTGTCATTACCCACCAGACTGTCGTGTCCAATATGGACGTACGCCATGATCAGATTGCGATGCCCCACTGACGTCAGGGAGCGGTCCTGCACAGTGCCCCGGTGAATGGTCACGTTTTCTCTGATCACATTGTCATCGCCGATGTGAAGTTCGGTTGGCTCATCCCGATATTTCAAATCGGGTGTCGCCTCGCCCACCGTCGAGAACTGGTAAATATGATTCCGTGCACCGATGCGTGTGGGACCCTTGATGACCACATGGGACTCGATCTTGGTGCCCTCACCGATCTCGACATTGGGCCCGATCAGTGACCAGGGTCCAACCTCCGCGGATTCATGGACGAATGCGCCCGGGTCGACAATGGCGGTCTCGTGGATCATGGGTCAACGGTTGGCGCAGAGTATCGTGCCCGATGCCGCCAACTCGTCATCGACCCGAGACTCGACCTCAAACTTCCAGACACCCCGCCGCTCGCTCACGATACTGGCATACAACATGACCTGATCCCCCGGCACACAGGGTCGTTTAAAGCGCAGATTATCAGCACCCACGAAGTAATAGATCGAGCCATCGGCAGGGGTTTTATCCATCGTGACAAAACCCAGAATGCCGGCCGCCTGCGCCATGGCCTCAAGCAGTAACACCCCGGGGAACACCGGCATCCCGGGGAAATGGCCGTCAAAAAACGGCTCATTAATACTGAGATTTTTATAGGCCTCAATGCGCTCACCCGGCTCTACCGACACCACCCGGTCAACCAGCAAAAAGGGATACCGGTGGGGAAGCCGGTTGCGAATTTCTTCAATGTCGAGTGTCACGCGCTGTCATCCTCATTTTGCCCAAGTCCCGCCGCCTTCTCCAGTTCCGCAAGGCGTCGCGCCATCTGATCAAGCTGCGTGAAGCGCGAGGCGCTGCGCAGCCAAGCCCTGAGTGGTTGGATCGGTGTTCCCGAGGAGTAATGCCCTGGCTCTGTGACCGAGCTTGCGACCCTGCCCTGCCCGCCAATGTGCACGTCATCGGCGATGGTCAGATGCCCCGCCATTCCCGCCTGCCCCGCAATCACACAGCGCGCGCCGATATGCGTGCTGCCCGATATACCGGCCTGAGATGCGATCGCCGTGCGACTGCCCACTCGCGCCCCATGTCCGATCTGCACCATATTGTCGATGATGGCACCATCCTCAACGACCGTGTCCTCCAGCGCACCGCGATCAACAGCCGAATTCGCGCCAATTTCGACATCATTGCCAATAATGACAGAGGCAAGCTGCTCTATTTTGACCCACCCCTCGGCACTGGGTGCGAAGCCGAACCCATCCGCGCCGATAGTGGTGTTGGGGTGAATGGTGCATCGCTCGCCAATAGTCACCTGATGACAGATCACCGTATTGGGCTTAATCACTGTATCAGCACCGATCTGCGTGCCGTGACCAATATAAGCACCCGCGCCTATCCAGACTCGATCTCCCAGCACCACATCCGCCTCCACGCAGGCTCCCGAATCGACGCTGACGGCCGCTCCGAGGCGCACGCTGTCCGCAACGAACGCGTTCTGATGAACCTGCCCGCTAGCACGTGGATGGTTATCGAAGATCCGGGTGGCCCTGGCAAAGGCCACATAGGGCGTAGCGCTCAGTAGCGCGCAGCCGGGCCAGGCGTCAGCCCAGTCAGGATGCAAGATCAGCGCGCCGGCACCGGTATCGGCTAACTTGGGTAAATGCTTTTTTTCCGAGACAAAGCTGAGGTCTTCGGCGGTGGCGGACTCCAGTGCAGCCAGACTGACAATGGAGCGCGTCGGATCCCCCCGGAGCTCGAGCTCCAAGGCTTTGGCGAGCTCCCCGAGGGTTGTCATAGCGCTTACTCAGCGCCCAGTTGATTCATCTTGTCCGACACTTTTGCCGTGATGTTGTAACCCAGATCGGCATGAATGACGGCCTGCTGCTGTAGCAAGAGGCCAATCTGCTCGGTCTCGATGATCTGGCGGAGCACCTCTTGTGCCTGAGGTGCCAGCTCCTGCATCACTCGCTGCGCATTTTGGGTCTGAAGTGTCTGCAATTTCTTGGCAACGTACTCGAGGTCAGACTGCTTGCTGGCCATCTTTTGACGAGCCGCGACCTGATCCTCCTCACTCATCGCTGCCTGATCCCGCTGGAAGTCTTTCACCAGTTGATCAAGTTCTGCGCGCAACGCATCAAACTGTGACTTATCCGACGCAAAGTCTTCGTTGCTCTCAAACTCCTGCAGCCGCTGCTGCGCCGCATCGGTTTGCAAGATCGCCTGCTCCAGATTGACGACCGCTATCCGGCCCTGCGCCAAAACGATTGATGGCAAAACGGCCATCAGCAGGCCTGCCAGCCACACACGTGCGTTCATTGAACTCTCTCCATTTTTTCTCACATCAGAAGCCTCGACCCAGCGTGAACTGGAAGACTTCCCTCTCGTCGATTGGGCTGGCATTCAGCGGCTTGGCCAAGCTAAAAGTCAGCGGGCCAAACCCGGACAGCCACGTTACGCCAATGCCCACAGAGTAACGTAATTCACCGGCATCGATACCAAAACAATTCACCTGATTTTCACGGCAATTTGTATTGAAAACGTTGCCTACATCGAAGAACAGCGCCGATCTCAGCGAACTCCGGTCTTTGATAAACGGCATCGGAAATAGCACCTCGGCGCTACCCTCAATCAGCACGTTTCCGCCAAAAGGGTCGGGTTCGTTATAGAACTGCTGCACCGGTATCTTGCCGGACTGAGGATCGACCGTGTAGCCATAACCGCGACCATCTGGCCCGCCAAATTGAGTGGGACGACCGTTCTCGTCGATGGCGGTGATTGCAGTGTTAGCGGTGTACACGGAGGGCGGTGTCGAGCGAGGGCCCAGCGTATTCGACTCGTAACCTCTGACCGACCCGAAACCGCCGGCAAAGAAATGCTCGTAGAAGGGCAATTCGGTGGTATCACCGTAACCATCGCCGTAGCCCAACTCGCCGCGCAGGTGCAGCGTAAACTCGCCAAACAGAGGGAAATAAACCTCGCCGCGGTAGTTCAGCTTGTAAAACTCCAGATCTGACAGTGGCACCGCGATCTCCAGCGACACCGACTGCGACGCACCTCGGGTAGCCAACTGCCCGCGGTTCAGCGTCGACTGCAGCCAGCTACCGGTCAAGCTCCAGTTGAGATACTTGTCCCCGTTCAGATCCAAGAAACCCTCATTCTGTGGCGGGGACAGCGCCGAAAAAGGCAGCGTACCGATAGGTTCCAGCACTTCGGCAGCGGCGTAGGTGCCATTGGGCTGCAACGTTGAGTAGTACCAGTACTCGATTTCAGGCGCGAGACGGGGACTCGCAGAAATTTCCTGCACCGCATACTGACCCGACGTGATCTTGGTGTCGGTGACACCCAATGAGAAACCGAGTCGCTGCGTCTCGCTAATGGGGTAGCCGAAATTCATGCTGCCCCCCCAAGTATCGGTGGTGTAGCTCGCCACGTTGATCTTGGAAAGATCAGTTTTACGGTAAAAGATACCGAATCCGCGGCTGACACCATCTTCCGTAAAGTAAGGATTGGTGTAATTAAAGCTGATCACGTCCTGATAACGGGAGGAATTCAGGGAGACCCCGACCCGGCGTCCAGTCCCCAAAAAGTTATTCTGCTGCAAGTTCAGCCCGAGAATCAGTCCCGCGTCCTGCGCATAACCTAAGCTACCGCCTATAGAGCCAAAGGACTGCTCCTCAACCGCAAAATCGACGTCGATCATGTCGTCAGAGCCGGGAACCTCGTTCGTTTCCACCGTCGCCGTTTTGAAAAAGCCCAGCCGCTCCAATCGGATGCGGGATTGCTCGATGGCCGCAGAAGATGCGGGAGCTGACTCCATCTGCCGCATTTCCCTCCGGAGCACGTCATCCATGGTTGTCATGTTGCCCGCGAAATTGATGCGCCGAACATAGGTGCGCTTGCCGGGGTCGATGAAGAACTTCATGACCACCGTGCTGTTGTCTTCATCGATCTCGGGCATGCCCGTGACCTTGGCAAAATTGTAGCCTTCGTTACCGAGGCGGCGAGTGAGGTAGTCTTCGGTGGCGGTTACCAGTTGCTGGGAGTAGATCTGCTCAGGCTGCACGATGAGGAAACGGTTAAGGTCCTCCTCGGGCAATACCAGATCGCCGCTCAACCCCACCTCACTGACGGTGAATTTAGCACCTTCGGTGACATTCGCCGTGATGTAGACCTCTTCCTTGTTAGGCGAGACCGCCACCTGAGTAGAGTCGATATTGAACTGCAAATATCCACGATCCAGATAATAAGAGGACAGCGTTTCCAAATCGGAGGTCAGCTTTTCTTTGGAATATTTGTTGTCGCTGGTGAAAAACGAAAACCAGCCACCCGTCTTGAGCTCGAAAAGATCGATCAGGTCCTCGTCCGAGAAAATGGTGTTGCCCACCACATTGATATGTTGAATCGTGGCCACCGTACCCTCGTTCACATCGATGGCGATCGATACCCGATTGCGGGGTTCAGCGATGACTTCGGAGTCAATCGTGGCGTCGTAACGACCCTGCAAGACATATTGGCGCTGCAGTTCGAGTTGCATCCCCTCTAGCGTAGAGCGCTGGAAGACTTGACCGACGGACAGGCCAGCCCCCTTTAGCCCATCTAATAGCGCTTCGGTCTCAATGGCCTTGTTGCCGTCGATAGTGATCTCACTGATGCTGGGACGCTCCACCACCACCACCACCAACACGCCGCCGTCCCGTGCAATAGAGATGTCATCAAAATTTCCTGAGGCGAAAAGGCTCTTGGCCGCTGCGCGCACGGCAAAGGTATCGACCGTATCGCCGACACCAATGGGCAACGCTGCAAATACACTGCCCGGCGAGATTCTCTGCAAACCCTCTACACGAATATCCTGAATAACAAAGGGGTCGGTCTGACCCATCGCTGGCTGCCCACTAGCGAGACAAGCTAGCAGTGCGAGAAGTGCCCCAAGGCGAATGCCTCGCTGCTTGTAAAAGTGTGTCAGCCGCATAAGGTGTTTTCTGTAAAACCTGCTCGCACGACGCCTGGTAGGCCGCCACATGGCGCTCTCAAGGCGCACGGGCGCGCTACGGTGGTTGTGAAACAGCGTGTCATCCCGCGTAGTCAGAACTTCGAAAAATCATTATACAGGGCAAACACCATGATGCTCAGCACCAATACCAGCCCGACCTGATAGCCCGCCATCTGAATCCGATCCGGCAGCGGTTTGCCCAAAATTGCCTCAAATCCATAAAACACCAGGTGTCCGCCGTCTAAAACCGGTATCGGCAACAGATTCAAGGCACCCAAAGACACGCTGAGTAGCGCCAGAAATCCCAGCCACGCCACCCATCCCGCCTCCGCTGTCGAGGCCGCCACCTTGGCGATCGTAATGGGCCCTGAGAGATTACTGGGCGAAATCAGTCCCTGCAGCATCCGGCCAATAGACTTGAAGGTGAACACCACCAAATCACCGGTTCGCTTCACCGAAGCCACCAATGCCTCCACAGGCCCCCGTTCAAAGTGACGTTGCTGCGCATCTGGAATCATGGGCAAGGCCACGGACATCCCGACAGCACCAATACGTTCTCCCTCCGAGACAGCGGCTACGGGTGTCACCGACAGACTTTGACGCGAGCCGTCGCGCTCTAGCACCACATCGATAGCTTGATTGGGTCTGGCGCGGACATAAGTCACCCAGTTCATCCACAGCGGGATCGCCTCGCCGTCTGCAGTAATGATGAGATCGCCTTCCAGAAAGCCCGCTTGCGCGGCGGCCCCGCCCTCAGTCAGCCCGCCTACGACGGGGAGCACTGGTGGCATGCGAATCGTCACGCCAAGCGCGCCCAGAAGATGCGGCTCTTCCTGACCTTTCAGCCATCGGTCAATGCGGGCCTCAAATTCGAACACCGCATCTGACCCCGGATAGCGAGCAGCCAACCTCAGCGTGCCCGAATCCCCGAGCCGCTCGAGTAGCGCGAAATTAACCGCCGCCACTGTCGGCGTCTCCCGGCCATCAATCGCAATAATTTCCTGACCGGGCTGCAGCCCTGCCTCCTGAGCCAGAGAGTCGGGTGCGACGGTCTCTATTTCGGGCACAACACCCACCTCGCCCCGTAAAAAAAGCCCCCACAGCACCAGAATCGCCAACAGAAAATTGGCAATCGGACCCGCGGCCGCTATGGCAATCCGCTTGGTCACTGGCTGACGATTGTGCGCTCGGGGCAGATCCGCCTCGGCGAGCTCGCCGTCGCGCTCATCTGCCATGCGCACGTATCCCCCCAGAGGAATGGCGGCGATCACATATTCCGTGTCGTCTTTGCCCTGCCAGCGAAGCAAGGGTCGACCGAAGCCAATCGAAAACCGCAGGACTTTGACACCCGCGCGCCGAGCCATCCAAAAATGACCGTATTCGTGAAACGCCACGACGATGGCGAAAGTTGCCAGCGCGACAAAAATGGTTTGTAAAGTATCGAGCACCGCTTTGTCCTAGGATCCTGAGCGAGTGAGCCCGCTCGCCACATACTGCTGCGCGGCTTCCCGCGCCTTCCGATCGAGTACTTGGACCGCATCGAGGCTATCAGGTTCCGCCAAATGAGTGGCTCTCAATGCGCTATCAATCACTTTATCGATGTCTGTAAAACGAATCTCGCCGGAGAGGAACGCCGCCACGGCAATCTCATTGGCAGCGCTGAATACACACATCCCGCCTGGCTGGGTAATTGCCCACTGCGCCAGTGCCAGACAAGGAAAGACGTCCAAATCAGGTGCCTCGAAATCCAGACGCCCCGCGCTCACGATATCCAGTGGCGCTACACCTGCGTCGACCCGCTCAGGCCAGGCTAGACAGTAGGCGATCGGCGTGCGCATGTCGGGTTGGCCCAATTGAGCTAAAACCGAGCCATCGCGATAGCGGATCATTGAGTGCACGATGCTCTGCGGGTGCACCACAATGTCGATTTCATCCGGGCTTCGGTCAAACAGCCAGCACGCCTCGGCCAACTCCAGACCTTTGTTCGCCAGCGTGGCGGAATCGACTGAAATCTTTTGGCCCATCGACCAATTGGGATGCGCGCAGGCCTCTGCGGGCGTGACACCATCCAGAGACGATCTGGATCGACCGCGAAAAGGTCCACCTGAAGCCGTCAGTACGATTTTCTCGACATCGGTCATATCAGGGCGGCCATCGGTCGCAACCGGCAAGCACTGGTGCATGGCATTGTGCTCGCTATCTACCGGCAATAGGGTGGCCCCGCCTTGGCGGACCGTCTCCATGAACAGGCCGCCGGCACTCACCAACGCCTCCTTATTGGCAAGCAGAATCGTTTTCCCCGCTCTGGCAGCACTCAATGTAGGGCGGAGTCCCGCAAAACCAACGATCCCAGCGACCACTGAGTCAACAGAAGGCTCAGCGACCAATTCATCCAAGACCATCGCGCCGGACTCTACGGTCACCCCGGATAAATCGACAAGCCGATCTGCCAGCGCCGCCGCAGCGCCCGGATCAGCCATCACCGCATGAGTTGGCTGATGGGCTCGACACAGCGCTTCCATCTCGTCGACCGAGCGCTGAGCAGACAGTAGCGTCACCTGATAACGATCAGGGTGACGCTGAATCACATCGAGGGTAGACCGGCCAATCGACCCCGTCGCACCCAATAC
>CALKHC010000018.1 GCA_938091425.1 uncultured Luminiphilus sp.
GAGCCTGAGCCGTCTCGGTATCTCCGACCAGCAAGGCCCGCAATAGTTGGGTGGGCAAGATATCCAGCGGCATCACTTTCTCGTAAGCCCCCACCGGCACCATCGCGCGCTCTGACCCATTGGTATTGGTCGACATTGCCAGAGGCTTGCTGCCAAACCAGCTCGATAGATAAATCCCCATCACAGAGTGCTTGCGCAAGCCCAGTGACAGCCAACCCATAAAGGCGCGATCGCGTCCCTCCGGTAGCAAGGCAACTTGCTGATGGTAGCGGCCCAAATAAGCGGTATCGCTCTGCACCGCTCTGCCACCCAGCACGGAACCCGATAACAGTCGGGCGTCTACTCCCTCACTCTCTCCGGCAACCAACGCCTGCAAATCGGCCCCCACCCGGCTCAGTACCAAACGCGGGCGACTCACCGAAGGTCCAGCAAGAGCGACGACACGCTCGACATACAGCGCACCATCCAAAAACAATCGGCCTATCGCGATCACATCCTGATACCCGATGGTCCAGGCAATTTTCTCGGCCGACGCGCCCATCAGAAAGTGGACATGCGTACCCGCGAGCCCCGCGGGATGCGGGCCAGAAAAATCGTGTCGAGAAAGGCGCTCATGAGCCGCCTGCGGCAAATCAGCCCCAGGGGCGGCGCATAAATAGACGGGGCAATCCACCAAATTGGCGAGCAACGCCTGTCCCAGCTCAAAGGCCTCGGCCTCGCGTGCAACAACCTGTTGAGGCTCGGGCGCATGAGGATGCGTATCGATAGCGGTAATAAACAGCCCGGCTGGACTCGTCACAGGGTCAGCAACGCGACCAAAGGGTCTCGCTCTGAGAGCGGTCCACTGGCCCGACTGAATCAGCTGATTTTTGATTGCCTCGGCAGACAGTTCCCGAGCCGCTTCAGCAGAATATTGATCAAACGGTGCCGCCTCGTCGCCATCGATTTCGATGACCACAGACTGGAAAGCGCGTTTCGCGCCGCGGTTGATAGCCGATACTCGCCCACCTGCTGGTGAGGTATACCGCACGCCCTCACACTTTTTATCTGTAAACAGTAGGTCGCCACGCTTGACGGTATCACCAACCTGCACAGCCATGGTGGGCTTCATACCGTGGTAATCGGCGCCCAACAATCCGGCCGCGCGCGTGGTCAGAGAAATATCCAGCTCCCCGGACGGCGCCCCCGCCAGAGGGATATCCAAACCGCGCTTGATTTTTATCATGTTGCTGCTCATTTGCCTGTCCGCGTTTTCCGCCAAGCACACCTTCGCCCGCACCGCGTGCCGAGGTATTCACTTCGGGGCGGGGCTGACACTGTCATACTCGGGGAAAACCCCCCAGACATGGTGCGCGTACTGCAGACCGGGGCTTCTGTGGGCCGGGCCGTGAGGCTCTCGTCGGTCGCGCGTATTCTATTCGACTTGCCCCGCTAAGGCCAACCCGGGCAGGGGCCATAAATTAGAGCGGATACGGGCCGTTAGCAGGGTAGGTCTGGTAACGAATACCGCCCATTTGCTCCAATACCCGATAGACCTGACAGCTGTATCCATACTCGTTGTCATACCACAGATACAGCACAGCCTGATGGCCGTTCACGATGGTCGCTTGGGCATCAAATACGCAGGCGGCACGGGAACCCACAAAGTCACTGGACACCACCTCGGGTGAATTCGAGTAGTCGATCTGCTTCTTCATGCTGGAGTGCAGTGCCGTCTCGCGCATGAACTCATTGAGCTCGTCTGCGCTGGTGGCACGACTCAGCGACAAATTGAGGATGGCCATGGACACATTGGGGGTGGGCACCCGAATCGCGTTTCCGGTGAGCTTACCTTCGAGCTGGGGCAGCACTTTTGCGACCGCCTTCGCGGCGCCCGTCTCAGTCAGCACCATATTCAACGCCGCGCTTCGCCCACGCCGCTCCGCCTTGTGATAATTGTCGATGAGATTTTGATCGTTCGTGTAGGCATGAACCGTCTCCACATGCCCTGCACTGATCCCGTACTCGTCGTCTGCGGCCTTCAATACCGGCACAATCGCATTGGTCGTGCAAGACGCCGCTGACACAATGGTGTCATCCGCCGTAATCTCGCCATCGTTAATCCCCGCAACAATATTTTTGATATCGCCCTTGCCCGGCGCGGTCAGAATGACCTTGGCCACACCCTTGGCCTTGAGGTGCCGTGACAAGCCAGCCTCATCACGCCATACGCCGGTATTGTCGACCACAATGCATCGTTTGATCCCGTAATCGGTGTAATCGATCTCTTCGGGCGAATCCGCGTAAATCACCTTGATTTCGTTGCCGTTGGCAACAAACGACTGACGCTCTTCATCGACCCGAATTGTTCCCTGAAACACGCCGTGGACCGAGTCGCGTCGCAACAAGCTGGCGCGTTTGAGCAAGTCGTCTTCGGCCTTACCGCGCCGCACCACCACTGCTCGTAACCGCAGGCTGTCGCCGCCATCCGTTTTGGCAATGAGAATGCGCGCCATCAAGCGGCCAATGCGACCAAATCCGTATAGCACCACATCGACCGGTTCATCGACAGGCTTGTGGGTTGAGCCCACCAGATACTCAAGTTCTTGAGAAACATACTCCTCAACACTGAGACCCTCTCCAGCGCCCTTGTCGAAGTAAGAAACAGCAAGCCTTCCAATATCAAGATGACACGGGCCGAGCTCCAGTTGACTGACCGCATTCAATATGGGGGCTGTCTCAAACTCAGACAGCTCGTTGGCTTCCATCTGCCTGACCCAGCGATGGCTTTTCATGATGTCAAGGACAGACTGATTCACCAGTGACCGGCCGTAGATATAGCACTTCACGTTGCCCTCGCGGGACAGCTTGCCCACCACAGGAATCATGGCCTCGGCCAACGCTTCCCGCTCTTTCCAGTCGGAAAAATAATCATCGGGGCGCGGGCGTTTTCTATCGTCTGTCACGGGGGGTCCTCTTATGGTTGTCAGGCATCAAAGTGGCTCGTTCGCGATCATGCCGCACACGGGCAGCCGCCTAGACCCCTTGTCCGGGGCGTATTATCAGATCTGCACCCATACCGAAGCAACCTCAACCGCACTTTTTCAGTGGTTGCCGACCAAAGTCGCCACTAAAATGCTCATCCCAGCTAATGATTGACGCTATGTTTCACCCTCTCATCAAGGACACGCCCTGGCCTGCCACCTCGGGTACCCGAACTGCTCTGGGCCCCCTGCCCGGCTCAGCCAGCACCGCTGCCATCGCTGAACTGGCCTCGCGAGCCGATATGAAGCGACCCGTCGTGGTGCTAGTAGCCAGCTCGACCGAGGCGCATACCCTGGAGCGGGAACTGCCCCTGTTTTTGCCGGACACAGTGCCGGTACTGACACTGCCCGACTGGGAAACGCTGCCCTACGACCACTTTTCTCCGCATCAAGATATCGTGTCGCAGCGGCTCCGCACATTCTATGAGTTACCCAAACTCAGCCATGGCATCGTTATTCTGCCCATTACCACCGCCATGCTACGGACGCCTCCGCAGCACTACATTGAGGGCAACACGCTTGACCTAACTGTCGGCGAAACTTTTGATGCGGACAGCTTTACCAGAAGCCTCGTGCTCAACGGCTACCGCGCCGTCGAGACCGTTTTCGAGCATGGCGAGTTTGCAGTGCGAGGCGCGCTGCTGGATGTCTTCCCGATGGGTAGCAATACTCCGTATCGCATCGACCTGCTGGATGACGAAGTCGAAACCCTCAGAACCTTCGATCCGGAAACCCAACGCACCGTTGACCGCGTTGAGCGCATAAAATTGATGCCCGCCCGGGAGTTCCCTATCGGCGGCGACGCCACCCATCGTTTCCAGATGGCGTGGTTTGAAAGCTTTGAAGGGGACGCCGATCTCTGTCCCGCCTTCACCGAAATCAGTGCTGGCCGAGTGCCAGGTGGAGCGGAGTACTACCTGCCCCTGTTCTTTGAACAGTGTGGCACCGTGTTTGACTACCTCCCGGAGACAGCAGCGCTCATCCTGCTCGGGGATCACCACGGCGCCGCTCAGCGATACTGGGCGGAAATTACCGGACGGTTCGAGGAATATGGCATTGATCCCAGGCGACCCTTGCTCCCGCCTCTTCGCGGCTTCATTCCGGTCGAGGAAATCTATTCCCAACTCGGCGACTATGCCGTTCTCGAACTCAAACCAGACGAGCAGTCGCCCACCCACGCACGCACTACTCTAAAACCCGCCCCGTTGCTGACAGAGGTCGATGGGGCGGGTGCTTATCAGGAAAAGCTGGCACGCTTTATCAAAGATCATCAGGGGCCGGTGTTGCTGTGTGCCGAGAGTCAGGGCCGGCGCGAGATGTTGCTCGAGAATCTGGCCAAGGCAGAACTTCACCCGGAGGCCTGCGAAAATTGGCCGGCTTTTGTCGACAACCAGCTCGACTTTGGCATCACCGTCGCGCCGGTAGATCGCGGGCTCTACGCGGGCCCCGGGCAACCCACCTTGATTTGCGAAGCCCAGCTGTTTGGGCAACGCGTGGCCCAACGGCGCCGCCGCACGAGGCAAGAAGAAACGGATACCGACGCGATCATTCGGGATCTGACGGAACTCAGGCAGGGACTACCCGTTGTGCACATCGAGCACGGCGTGGGCCGCTATCTCGGGCTACAGATACTGGATATCGACGGGGACCCCGCCGAATTCCTGTTACTCGAGTATGCCGAAGGCAATAAACTTTATGTGCCCGTCGGTTCGCTCCACCTGATCAGCCGCTATACCGCGGGTGACCCGGACACCGCCCCACTTCACAGGCTGGGAAGTGAGCAGTGGGAAAAAGCGCGCCGCAAGGCCCGAGAACGCGCCGCAGATGTCGCGGCACAATTGCTCGATGTTTATGCGAGGCGCGAGGCCCGGGTTGGTCACGCACACGAGCTAGATGAGACCAAGTGGCAGCAGTTCTGTGAGGGCTTTCCCTTTGAAGAAACGCCTGATCAGGCCGCCGCCATCGTCGCCGTCAAAGACGACATGTGCGCACCCAAGGTGATGGATCGTCTGGTGTGCGGCGACGTGGGCTTTGGCAAAACCGAGGTGGCGATGCGCGCCGCCTTCATTGCCGCACAAAATGGCCGGCAAAGTGCCATTCTGGTCCCCACCACCCTGCTGGCCAACCAGCATCACGCCAACTTCCGGGACCGATTTGCCGACTGGCCCTATACCGTTGAAGTGGTGTCGCGCTTTCAGTCTGCCAAGGACCTCGAAAGCATCATTGCCCGAGTGCAAAGCGGTGAGGTCGATATTCTGGTCGGCACCCACAAACTGCTGCAAAGCGGTTTTGGATTTCGCGATCTGGGCCTTTTGATCATTGACGAGGAGCATCGCTTTGGCGTGAAGCAGAAAGAAGCGATCAAGGCACTCCGCGCCGAGGTCGACATTCTCACCATGACGGCCACGCCCATCCCGCGCACGCTCAATATGGCGCTCGGTGGCCTGCGCGATCTCTCTATCATTGCGACACCACCCGCGCGCAGACTCTCGATCAAGACCTTCATCCGAGAGCACAGTATTGCGCTGGTCAAAGAGGCGGTTTTGCGCGAGACACTGCGCGGGGGTCAGGTTTTCTATCTCCACAACGAGGTAAAAACCATCGAAGAAACCGCCCGAAAACTCGGCGAGCTACTGCCCGAATTATCGATCGGTGTGGCGCACGGTCAGTTGCGTGAGCAGACCTTGGAAAAAGTCATGTCAGACTTCTACCATCAGCATCACCACATTCTGGTCTGCTCCACCATTATCGAGACCGGTATCGACATTCCCAATGCGAACACCATCATTATTGAACGGGCTGATAAATTCGGCCTGGCGCAACTACACCAGTTGCGAGGCCGCGTAGGCCGCTCCCATCACCAGGCCTATGCCTACTTGCTTAGCCCGCCGCGATCTGTGATCACCTCTGATGCGCAAAAGCGTCTGGAGGCCATCGAGGCTGCGGGCGATCTGGGCGCCGGCTATCAGCTGGCTTCCCATGACATGGAAATTCGTGGCGCAGGAGAGTTGCTGGGAGCCGAGCAATCCGGCCAGATCAATCAGGTTGGTTTTTCACTGTATCTGAGCATGCTGGAGAGCGCCGTTGCCGCCCTGCGCCGGGGGGACATCCCCGATATCGATCAACCACTGGACACCGGTACGGAGGTCAAGCTTCACGTGCCCGCTTTGATTCCCGAGGACTATCTCCCCGACATCACGACCCGGCTGGTGCTTTACAAGCGCATTGCCCAAGCAAACACCGCAGAGCAACTGCGGGAGATTCAGGTCGAGATGATCGACCGGTTCGGCTTGCTACCAGAGCCGGTGAAAAACTTATTTACCGCCGCTTTGCTCAAGGTAGGCGCACAGCAGCTGGGTATCAGTGAAATCGATATGACCGATGAGGGTGGTAGTATCGAATTCACCGCTGCTACTGTTGTGGAACCCGCCGCCATCGTGAATTTGATCCAGTCTGATCCGCTGTGCTACAGCCTCTCCGGAAGCGGCAAACTCAGAGTGAAAAAATCCCTGCCCACCCTCGCCTCAAGGACAGAATTCATTGAAGCGCTGATATCACCATGGCTGGACGCGGCATGACTACGAGCTCAAAACGCCTGCTCGACAGCTTGGCGGCCACACTGATGCTGGCCAGCCTCGCGCCGCTCGCCGCGCCCCTACCCGGCGGCTTTGAGCACTCGGGGTGGTATCAGTTTGAGGTCGTGGTAATGGTCGACACTCGAGTGGAAACACTTGAGAGCGAAACCTGGCCGCTGCTCCCAACAGTGGGCTACCCGGCTCGCTGGCGCTGGCTTCAGGACACCGCAACTCAAAATGCACTCGAGGCACAATATCCGGATGCGACTGTGATCAGCAGTCCCGCCGGCCATCTCACAGTGCGCCTTCCGGCGCCGCAGATACCTCTATGGCAGCCCGGCACACAGATGCTCACCGAGGGCGACATGAACGTCATCGATGACTTAATTGAGATCAGCAAAGGTTCCGACACCTTTGCATTGCTGGGTGAAAATGCCACTGAAGAGCCCGCGGCTGGCGAGACCGAGTCAGAGGCAGCCCGCCCGCTTTTACCTTTTGAACAAATTGCGCCCACTGTGGAGGACACCTCACCATTGCTCGCCTTAGAGTCACTGGGTGTGGCGATGGCGAATGGAGCCGGCGCTGATGCCCCGGTTAATATTCCTTTTGCGCCAGAAGTGGACGTCGTCTCGCTGGATTCGATTTCTGTTACGGCGGAGGCCATACCGACACCCAAGCCCTTCCTGCAGCGTCCTCTCGACCAACTGGCTCCGGGTCTCGCGCGCTACCGACGCAGTAGCGAGGACGATGTGATTGCCGCGGTGTCGTGGCTGCAGGGTCCCGACAGCGACTCGCTTCCCATTGTGCTCGAGACGGATAGTGTCAGCGGCTACCCGCTATTACAGGGCTTCATTCAGCTTGTGCCGCGGGGTGATAGCTGGCGCCTCGGTCTCAACTTCTGGGCCAACACTCACGGACATTACCTGCCCGAGATTTTTGAGATGCCCGGACCACCTGCCTCGCCGCAACGTATTGCAGTGTTGGCGCCAACCGTCAGGCCCAACATCAATGACAGAGAGCCTAGTGACCCCAGCGACAGCGAATGGAGAGACGTCGCAACAGGGGGCTCATCATGGGCCGGGTTTGGCGAAGATGGCAGGGGCCCCGACGCTCACATCACATCATTGGTTGCAGAACTACAGGTACCCATCGCCCCTGAGTGGCCATGGCGGCATCTGATCCACGTTGCCGACACTATCCCGCTGACCGAAAACCGGCTCCGCTACTACGATCACCCTGTTATCAAGGTGCTGGCTATCTGGCGGGAACTCAGTTGGTATGAGCTATTCACTGAGGGTCAGGATCTGATGACTGCGTCTCGGGGTGCAACCGACCCCGCCGCTCCGACGCTCGACGCGTCGGGCAAATAGCATCCGGCCCACGTAGCCTAACTGGCCGGCGACTCGGCTTGTGGCGCATTCAGCAACACGGTCCGGGTTGGGAACGCCACCTCGGCACCATGGCTTTCAATGATCTTCAGTATCTTGATCAGCACGTCCTGCTTGACCCCATGATAGGTCGCCCAGTCAGTCGTGCGGGTAAAGCAGTAGATGAAGAAGTCCAGCGAGGAGGCGCCGAACGCGACAAAGTTGACCATCAGCGTCTTGCCCTTGTCGATATCGTCGTGCTGCAGCAGCAGTTCTTTCACTTCCGCCACGATCTGCTCCATCGCGCTGGCGTCATCGTAGCGAACCCCGATGGTCTCGTAGATGCGTCGGTTCAACATGCGCGAAGGGTTCTCGAGCGCGACCGTAGAAAAAACCGAGTTCGGCACATAGAGGGGTCGCTGGTCAAAGGTCCGGATACGGGTCACGCGCCACCCCACGTGCTCCACGGTGCCTTCAATTTCCCGGTCGGGGGATCGAATCCAGTCACCGACCGCAAACGGGCGATCCAAGAAAATGCTCAGACCGCCCAGAAAGTTGGCCAACATATCCCGTGCCGCAAAACCGACCGCAATACCACCGACACCGCCAAATGCGAGCAGGCCCGTCACGGAGACACCGAGTGACTGCAAGATCATGATGCCGGCCACCACCCACAACACAATGCGACTCAACCGCGCGACCGCGCTGATCGTTGCGCGGTCACCAGAGGCCAACGCGCCGCGGTGCTCGGCGAGTAACTCGTCCTCAATACCGCGGCTCAGACGATGCGCTAACCATCCGAACAGTAATAGCAGAGCCGTGTCTGAGAGCTGGAGCAGCGCTTCACGAATGCCATCGAGCGCAGAGAAAAGGCTCAGCGACAGTAAACCGAGCACAACCCACATGACCCATTGAATGGGTGGGAAAATCGCGAACAGCAAGACGTCATCCCAGTGCGTTTCGGTGCGATCTGCCGCTTTGGTGAGCCTGCGGACGATGCGATAAATCGCGGAATGCCCGACAAACCCCAAAACCATAAGCGCGGCAAAGACGAGTGCGCCAATAGGGACATGTAACAGGGCTGCCAAGGGCGCGAGCAGTTCTTCCAAAAACATCATCGCAAACACTTCCGCTGGGATAGAGGACCTATCCTACCGCAACCGGTCGCACAGCCCGCAAGCTACTCACATAGCCCACCTCAGCATAAAGCTGTACAAATAAACAGTCTGTATATATTATCAGCGGAACTCAAACGGAGACTGGCACATGAAGCTCACCGCGCGACAGGAACAGGTGCTCAACGTCGTCAGGCAGTACGTAGCCGACACAGGCTACCCCCCTACCCGGGCGGATATCGCCCGCGAACTCGGCTTTAAGTCGGCCAACGCAGCCGAGGAGCATCTGCGGGCACTGGCCAGGAAAGGCGCCATCGAAATGATTGCGGGCGCGTCGCGAGGCATTCGACTGACCGAAAGCTCAGGATTGCCCATTGTGGGCCGGGTCGCAGCGGGTTCCCCGGTACTCGCTACTGAGCACATTGAAGACTACTGCGAGCTGTCCCCGGGCTTCTTTTCACCGCAAGCGGACTATCTGCTGCGGGTGACGGGTGACAGCATGAAGGACGTGGGCATTCTGGACGGGGACCTGCTGGCGGTACACAGCACACCGACAGCGCGAGATGGCCAGATTGTGGTCGCACGAATCGAGGACGAAGTCACCGTCAAACGACTCAAGCGCTCTGGGCAGCACACGCTGAAGTTATTGCCAGAAAATACCGACTTCGAGCCCATCGTGGTGGACCTGCGCAGCACTGAGTGCGCCATCGAAGGCATCAGCGTAGGGGTTATTCGTCAGCAGGGTTAACACCTCACCCCTAGGCAGTCTCGAGAGGCAGTGAAGCGACCTAACGCGAATTTTGAGGGAGGGAGTCTATCCGAGGCGTCCCGATAGGGCCCCTAAAATGGGAGGCGGGAACGGTTGCCCCGCTGTGTCAGCGCGCTGCGGAGTTAGTGCAGCGTGCGGGTTTCTGGCGTTTCCGCGGTCTCGACTTCCAGATTGTTGACCTCAGCCAACTGAGCCGCCGCTTCAATACCAGCCTGAATCATAACCTTGGCAATTTCCAGGTTGTTGCCCATGAGGTACTCATTGGCCTCATCGGAAAACTGGATGCTCACCAGCGGCTCGGAGTCACCCTCGACGCGTTGCAGCACCACTTCACCATCACCCAGATCCACGATTTCAAGTAAGGATGTAGACACTCAATAACCTCTCTTAGGAAGAGTCACCGGCGCATCTCGCACCCGGTGATACTTTACGGTAACACTCTGAGCAGGCATCTGCCACTCGACCACCCGGGGGTCGACTGTTAGGACTCATCAATAGCGTCAGCGATGGCTGCTGCCAGCCCGGCCAACTGCTGCGCCCAATTTTCGAATTGCTCCAGGTTGACCCCCGTCTCAACTGCGAGGCTGTCTGAGCGGCGGACCACAGGGCTGTCGGAGAGGGGTGCCCGCAACGCAGCCACCCAACCGCTCTCCTCTAACTGCGCGCAAGCCTCGATTTCAGCGGGACGAACCAAACCGACAGGTAGCGGCGGCAAATCACTCACTGAGCGGGGGGGGCTGTCGGGGAGCTGTCGAATGCGGCAAGCGGCGAGTAGCAACCAACCGTAGCCATCCAGCAACTTGGCCTGCACCGGGCCGGCATAAGCCTGGTTCACTTGGTTTTCCGGGGCCTTGCATTGCGTCAGTTCAGCTCGCCAGCCCGACAACAGAATACTGGCGTGGTAAAGGCTTTGATTGGCGTAAGCCAAGGGGTGGCTCAATCGGCTGCCTCATTTGAAGGTTTGGCTTTTGCCTTCGCTTTCGCCTTAGGCTTGGCTTTTCTTTTTGCCTTGGGCTTTTTCGCAGTGCCCTCCTCAACCCACGTGCCGTCGCTGAACATCGCTCGCCAGCCACTGGGCTTCCCGTCGCGCTCCGACATCACATACTGCTCTTTGGTCTTTCGGCTATATCGAATCTGGCTCCGGTTACCCTGGTCATCGGCAAGCGGCGCGTCAAACAAAAAGTGATATTTGGGATCGATCTCCGCCTGATGCGGCAGTAACTCGTCGACAAACGGCGGTCGGGTCTCTCGGTGCTTCGGGAACTGACTCGCCGCGAGGAAGATCCCGGAGGCACCGTCTCGCAACACGTAGTGGTCCTCGACCTTCACACACTGCAGCTCCGGCATGGGCACCGGATCCATCTTGGGCGGCGCAGCTTCGCCACTCCTCAGCAGCTTGCGAGTATTGGTGCATTCCGAGTTAGTGCAGCCGAAATACTTCCCGAAGCGCCCGGTTTTGAGCTGCATATCCGAGCCGCACTTATCGCATTCGATTAACGGGCCGTCATAGCCTTTAATCCGAAACTGCCCCTGCTCAACCTCATAGCCGTCGCAATCAGGATTGTTGCCACAGACATGAAGCTTGCGGGACTCATCGATCAAGTAACTGTCCATAGCGGTGTTGCATTTGCCACAGCGTCGCTTGGAGAGCAATAAACGTGATTCGGCCTCGTCGTCAGCATCGACGCTGATCGCCTCATCACCCGAGATCAGGTTCACAGTGCTCTTGCAGCGCTCCTTGGGCGGCAAGCTGTAACCCGAGCACCCCATGAACACCCCCGTGCTGGCGGTGCGGATCTGCATCGGTCTACCGCAAGCGTCGCAGGGAATGCCTGTCGGCGTGGGATCGTTGGGCTGCATACCATCTGGCCCGT
>CALKHC010000019.1 GCA_938091425.1 uncultured Luminiphilus sp.
AGTTACGGCATTGGCCTGCGTATGGGTCAGCGAATGTCTGCTGACGGGATGATGGTCGATGTTGCGGCCTACGCCGCCGGTCTTGAAGACGCGATGACCGGCGCCGAGGCGAAACTGACGGACGAAGAAATCAATAGCGAAATGTCGGCTTTTCAGGAGCGGCGTGAGGCAGACGCGGAGGCCGAGCGCGTGGCACAGGCACAGTCAAACTTGGAGGACGGCAGAGCGTATATGGAAGAGATGAGTGCCAATGAAGACGTGCAAACGACGGAATCGGGGCTGCAATACATCGTGATGGAGCCCGGCGAGGGTGACAGCCCGGTGGCCGCGGACTCTGTCGAGGTGCACTACGAGGGTCAACTGATTGATGGCTCGGTTTTTGACAGCAGCTTTGAACGTGGCCAGACCGTGACCTTTGGGTTAACACAGGTGATTCCTGGTTGGACCGAGGGACTTCAGCTGATGAAGCCGGGCGGCAAGTTCAAGTTCATCATTCCCCCGGAACTCGGCTACGGCGAGGGCGGCGCGGGTCAAATGATCGGCCCAAATGCCACTCTGCTGTTTGACGTTGAACTGATTGCGGTGGTGAAGGCAGACGCCGAGGCCGAGTAATCGGTGCTGAGGCTCCCGCAAGGCGGGAAGCTCACCGAAAGCAAGACTACCGACCTCCGACAAAACCAGCAAAACTAGAAAAGCGCCCTTCGGGCGCTTTTTTTTGTTGCTGCTCATGGAGCAGTGTTTGCAGCCTGTCACCGAAGGGCCAGGGATTATGGCCTCGTCACTGCGGAATTGGCGTGAGGTCAGATTTGATCTTTGGGACAGGGAGCGCCGTCAGACGGACTGATACTGATCGTAGAACTGTGACAGGTAGGCGTCGAAAGGCTGACTGTTTCGAGACTCGATCTCTTTTTGCCGCTCGAGCGAGGTGGCTGCATCGCGGGTCATGGTTTCCCAGGTGGCATCGGGCAAAGGCGCTGCAAGGTGCTGTTGATGCCACTCGCGCGAGTAACGGAGCGCCAGCTGCCAAAAGCTCTGGTTGGTCGTTGTCATCTCTTTAAGTATGCGCGCCGAGAGTGTGAGTGTCGGATCAGCGATGTGCTCCCGTGCGCGCGCAACCACTTGCTGGTAATCCGTGCCGCCAGTCTCTGAGTCATACCAACTTGCGACCTCATCCATCCGATCAAGTATCGGTGTGGCAAGAGAGGCCCGAGGTGTCTCGACGCCGTCGCGGGACAGCAGCGTTAACCCGGGTTCGCGTCCGCGATTGACCATCCGCTGCAGATTGGTCTTGTTTTGACGTTGCCCATCGGCATCACATGGTGGGCTTTCATCTACCAGACACGTGACAAGGAACATATCGATCAATCGCATCGTGTCGGTGTCTATCCCAAAAGGTGTGAAAGGGTTGATGTCGACGCAGCGCACCTCAACATACTCAATACCCTTACGCGCGAGCGCGACGATGGGCGCCTCACCGCTCTGCGTCACCCGTTTAGGTCGGATCGGGCTGTAGTACTCATTTTCAATTTGCAGTAATGAGGTGTTGAGCTGCGCGCGCTCACCGTTATCCATCAGCTCAAACTGCGAGTAGGCTGGGTGCGGCGTGAGAATCGCATCGCGCAGGGTATGAACGTATTGATCGAGATCGTTATAGCAGACGTCCATTCCCGCCTGAGCATTGCTGGTATAGCCGAGATCACCCATTCTCAGCGTTGTGGCATAGGGCAGGAAGAAGCTGTGATGATCCTCACCCATCGGCTCAAGCGGGTGATGCTTATTGCCCTGTAAAAAGCTCGCGCAGACGGCCGGTGACGCGCCGAGTAAGTACATCAACAGCCAGACCCGGGAAAAAAAGTTCCGGATCAACGCCAGATAGCCCTCGGTTTGAAATGCCTGAGCGTCAGAGGCAGTGCCTGCCAGACTATTGGCGGCCACCCAAAAGGATTCCGGCAGTGAGAAGTTGTAGTGAATGCCGGCAATCGCTTGCATCTTTCTGCCGTAACGGACGCTCAGCCCGTTGCGATAGATCCGCTTCATCTGACCGACATTGGAAGCGCCAAATTCGGCGATCGGGATCCCTGCATCACCATTCACAATGCAGGGCATACTGGCATTCCATAACAGTTCTTGGTCAAGATGGCGTGCCGTGAAGCGATGCAGGTCGGCCAATGACTGTTCTGTCTCAGCGATGGAGTGGGTGGCCGGGGTAATGAACTCCAGCAGCGCCTCCGAGTAGTCTGTGGTGATGGCAGGATGCGTCAGTGTCGAGCCCAGCCCTGCAGGATGGGGCGTTTGTGCAAGCGTTGCCTGATCGGCGGTGACCCGCAGGCTCTCTTTTTCCACGCCGCGCCGAATCTGATTCAGCCACTGCGGATCAGTCTCAAGTACCTTCCGGAAGATCGCAGCGTGGTTCGACACGGTGGCTCCTGTGTGAGGAATTGACGGCAATCGCGCTGGGCTTTCGCCGCCTTCAGGGGTTAAATTGGGGCGGAGTGTACGGTGCAAGGAGCGCACCGTACAGGGGGACAACACGGCTTTCGCAGTGACCGAAGGCCCGGGATGTGAACACAGGGAGATGTGATAGTCATGCGAATACATCAATGGCTGAAGGTACTGGCCGAGCGCAAGGGATCTGATCTGTATCTGGCCACTGGCGCACCGCCGTGCGCCAAATTTGAAGGCGAACTGAAGACTATTTCCTCTGATGTGCTGTCGCCTGGCGAAGTCGCCGAGATCGCCAAAGAATTGATGGACGATACCCAGCGTGAGGAATTTGCCCGAGATCTGGAAATGAATCTGGCGGTTTCGCTTCCCGGTGTGGGACGTTTTCGGGTCAATATCTTCCGGCAACGCAATGAAGTCAGCATTGTTGCCCGATTTATTGTCATGGACATCCCGCAATGGCATGACCTCGGTCTCCCCGAGATCCTGACCGAGCTGATTATGCGCAAGCGAGGCCTGATCCTATTTGTTGGTGCCACCGGATCGGGGAAATCCACGTCTCTGGCAGCCATGATCGACTATCGCAACAGCCACACCAGCGGGCATATCGTTACGATTGAAGACCCTGTCGAGTTTGTGCACCGGCATAAAAAGTCGATCGTGAACCAGCGTGAGGTGGGTGTGGATACCCGCAACTGGCACAACGCGTTGAAGAACACGCTACGACAAGCGCCCGACGTCATACTGATTGGCGAGATCCGCGATCGAGAAACTATGGAGCACGCGATTTCCTTTGCCGAGACAGGGCACCTGTGTATCTCGACGCTCCACGCCAATAATGCCAATCAGGCCCTCGATCGCATCATCAACTTTTTCCCTGAAGAGAAGCGTCAGCAGCTGTTGATGGACTTGTCACTAAATCTGCAGGCTTTTGTCTCGCAACGTCTGATCCCCAATACAGAGGGCGGACGCAGCGCGGCGGTTGAAGTGATGCTGGGTTCCCCAACCGTTAAGGAATTGATACTGCGGGGTGACATCGGTGGGCTTAAGGAAATTATGGAGAAGTCCAAGGATCAAGGGATGAAAACCTTTGATATGGCATTGTTTGACCTGTGTCAGGCTGGCGAAATTACCGAGGAGGAGGCGTTGCGTAACGCTGACTCGGAGAACAATCTGCGCTTGCGTCTGAAGTTGGCGGTCGATCAGGGTGCCGAGGCGGAAAAAACGACTTTAAGTCTGGAGGACGATCAGGCTTAAGCGGGTCCGGCTTGAAACTGGCTCAGTCGATCCTGTCCGGCATTCCCGGCGAGCGTTTCGCGGAAGCTGGTTTTTCGCTCCAGAATGTCCACCATATCGCGTTCTATCAGGGTCACCAGCTGGGGAACAGTCAGCTCTCTGAGCTTGATGCCCTCGCGATTGGTGAAAATATAGCTGTCTTTATCGAGATCTCTCACGGCAACTCTGGCCATGATTGGCGGCTCCCGGTCGTGGAATCCGAGCCAAGTCCCAATGGGAATCTGCAACTGTAATACGGTGTTGGTGTCAAAGGGTTGGTCTGCACTCAGCGTGCGATCGCCGGATTCCGACTGACTGACCGGCAACGTTTCGGTCTGGTGACCGGCTCGCTGTTCTGCGTCACGCAGACGCTGTGCGCCGGCCTCCCGTTCGCTGGCTAGCTCTGCCGCGTCCTGATCTGCGGCCTGAGACGCGCGCTCACGGGCTTTTGTCTGAGCAGCTTGTTGCCCCGCCAGCCACTCGCTTTTTGCCTCTGCCGCCTCAACCAGCGCGCGCGAAAAAGTTTGTCTTGTGTCGAGTTGCGTAGCCTCACCCGAGCGTAAGAGGTTGGCGAACTCGTCGACGCCGAGTCGCAACGCTCTGGCGCCGGCGAAGTCCATGAATATCAGATAGCTGTTGTGTCCGAACGCACCGGAAAGACGCAGTCGACGAACACCCTCGGCCTGATGAATGTGGTACCACTGTCCCGGCTCGATTCCCGATTCGCTCAGTGATACGACGGAAGTTTGAGACCAGTCTGCAGTCGATTGCCCATCCAGCATGACGGGTACCAGCGTGCTACCCAGCGCCTGCTTGGAGGCATAACGGAGTAGCAGGTATTCAAGCATATCGCCAGCGCTCTTCGCGCGCTCATTGGATAAGCCGACCTGCTCCAGCAGTTTACGAACGCGATGCGGCAGCTCGTCGCCGTTTGCGTCTGCCACTGCTTTGGTTTGTGCGTCGGTGTGCCCAAGTAGCGATACAAACTGTTTGGTGATCTCGCCGTATTGTTGCCAGACGTCATTGTCGGTACCCAAGTTTTTTGCCAAGGCGATACCTGCTTCGAACCAGTCTCCGCCGATAAAGTCTGCGAGCTTGCCCGGGAAGGTGGCATCGCCGAGTTTTTGGCTGACCTGTTCGCTGACAGCCCGCCGCGCGAGGGTACTGGCCATGGCAGTCTCTTCACGTTCAATCAGTCCTGAATCAAGGCGCTCCAACTGACCGGAGTATCCGCTGATCTTTTGCTCCAGCAGATGCAGAGTGTGATCGACCGCAGGTTCACTCGGAAAATCCTGCAAGCATCGTTGAATGATTTCGCTGACTGCGTCTACTGCGGGTCGCGCGGTTTTACCCAAATCTGAAGACCATCCTGCGAAGCCCTCATAAAGGGTATCGAGCAGACGGTGCAAAGCGTGGGCGCCCGGGGTAAAAAACCGATCCTCGGAACAGGCAAACGCAGCGGCCAGCGGTCTGACCCCCAGCAGTAACTCCGCCAGCTCCGGGTCGAGGGAATAGTGAGATCGCCAGCTCGCAAAGACGGCATCGATCCAGTTTAGAACGGCGGCGGGCTCCGAGGCGACGAGCTCGTGCCCCTGATTCGCCAGTGCACCCAGTAGCGCCTGATCCTGCGCCACCTGCAGCGTCGAGAGTGACTCAATCAGCGCCTCGCCCACCAATCCTTCGCTTTGCGGCGGCAACGCGAAAGCGGTGCAGACCTCCGCCTCGAGTGAGCGGGTCAGTGGCAGGCGGTCATCTTCCATGTTTCGACTCCTGTGCGCACTTGCCGGTGCCGGCGGTCGGCCGCTTGTCCATGCCGCCCGGGTACCGTCCAGCGCCATAAAAAAGCAGATGTTTCAGCGTTTATCTGACAGTAATTTGTCGATAATTCGCTCCAACTGGTTGAGATTATTACACTCTTTCGCCAAGTGACAGTGTCTTTTCACCAGTAACATTTCCGAATCGCCTGTGCCCCACAGTCGCGTGGATTCTGGGTTGAGCCAGATCAGTTGCCTGGCCCGCGCTTTGATCTCTCCTAGAAGATCCAGTCTTGGGTCGGCCTGATTGTTTCTTGCGTCACCCAGCACAATCACGGTTGTCGCGCTATTCACCTCAGCAAGCGCTAGCTCGGAAAAATCTTGCAGCGCCCGGCCATAGTCCGTCGCGCCGCCGTATTTAAAATTCACCCGTTCGATAGCCTCCTCGACCGGCAGTGTGGCAAACAGATCACTGACCTCACCGAGGGCCGCGGAGAAGGCAAAACTCCGGGTCCGTGGGAGGACGTCCTGCAGTGCATAGAGAAACATCAGCAAAAACTTGGCGTACGCTGCAACTGAACCACTGACATCGCAGATCGCCATAATCTGAGGACGCTTTCGTTCGATTTTGCGCCAGCGCGGATTGAAAGGAATGCCATCGGTGGGAATCGCCCGGCGCACGGTTTCCCCAACGTGGAGTTTGCCTCGACGATAGCGTCGTCTCCGACGGCCATGACGCGCCGCGAGTTTGCGGGCCATGCGGTCCATCAGTCGTTTGAGCCGGGCCATCTGGCTGTGATCCACATTGCCGAGTTTCAGTTTCGACAGGGACTCGTCCAGCAGGTCCTCGGTCGCCGCGCTCGCATGAATTAGATAGGCGCGCTCCACGCGATCACGCACCCGCTCACGCAGTTGTTCCCTCAGGGCCTGAACTGCTTCAAAGGCGGCAGGTTCGCTCTGCTCGAACTCAATAGCTGCGTCGCGGAGCGCTTCATCACCTAGTGCGTCCAATATTTTGCGCACGTACTGGCCCCGCTGGGTAAACAGCGAAATCTCCTCGACCTTGGCTTCTGCCGCGGCCGTCTCGATGGCGACCGACAGCGCGCTTTCGTCTCGCGACTCGAGTGCATCAAACAGTGAATTGCCGCGCAGGCCGTCCAGTGGATCCTCGCCTTGGGCTACCGGGTCAGTATGGGGCGCCTGCTCAGGCGCATCTGTCGGTGATCCGTCGGGCTGGATATCGGACTGAACACTCGCTAGCGGGCGTTCAGGAATGGGTTGAAAATAGTCGTCGAAAGCCGACTCGAATACGCTCAGCTCGTGTCGGGATTTTGCCAGGGCGGCCGCGAGCCCGTTTTTGAGCAGGGACCGATTCTGGTAGCCCACCAGCTCGGCGACTTCGATCGCATCGAGGGTGTCAGCAGGTGAGACCGGAATTTTTTTCCCCCGCAGGTACTGCACAAAGGCCAGCAGCTGATCACTGCTGGTCGCTGCGCGCGCCGTCTGCGGGGAGTCAATTGACAACGACGTCAGCCCGCAGCGGCAGCCATTAATTTGGGTAACTGTCCCTCGGCGATCTGGATGTCTTCTTCATACTTGAGGAGCACGTTAAGGGTGTCCTGAACGAGCGAACCGTCCAAGTCGTTGGCATGCAGCAACACCAGACTTTTAGCCCAATCCACGGTTTCCGAGATGGCCGGTGCTTTTTTCAAATCTAGCGAGCGGATGGCATGCACAAAGCGCACCAATTGATCGGTCATGGATTGTGCGAGATCCGGTACCCGGCTGGCAACGATCCTCGCCTCCAGCTCGACGGATGGGAAGGGGATGTGCAGATGCAGGCATCGCCGCTTCAGCGCATCGGACAGGTCGCGTGTATCGTTGCTGGTCAGGAAAACCAAGGGTTTAGAGTGCGCCTGAATAGTGCCCAGCTCCGGAATGGAAACCTGAAAATCTGACAGTACTTCCAGCAGCAGTGATTCAAACTCAAAGTCGGCTTTATCGATTTCATCAATGAGTAATACACCGCCGTTGTCTTCTTCCATCGCTTTCAAAAGCGGGCGGGACTCCAAAAAGGCCTCGGAATAAAAAACGTCGCCAAACTGATGCAGCCGCTCCATGGATTCGGTGAGGCCCTTGGCACCATCCAAAACATCCCCCAGTTGCTCTTTCAGGAGTTGGGTGTACAGCAGCTGTTTGCCGTATTTCCATTCGTAGAGTGCTTTGCTTTCGTCCAGCCCCTCGTAGCACTGCAGGCGAACCAGCGGGCGGTCAACGACCATCGCACAGGTCTTGGCAAGCTCGGTCTTTCCTACACCGGGCGGGCCCTCAATCAAAACTGGTTTTTCGAGCGCGGCGGCCAGCCTAACAACCGTGGCGATGCGAGTCGTGCAGATATACCCCGCGGACTCGAAAGCTTGCTGGATAGCATCAATATCGCTTAAAGCGGGGTAGTGGGTATCGGACAAGGGATTCTCTCAATTAGGCTTAAAGGGATCAGGCCCAGCTTTTAACCGCCAGTCGCATTCATAAAGCGAACGATCTGCGGTTCCTCGGGCTGGTCAAAGACGTGGCGCTCTGGCTTGATGCTAAGGCTTTCAATAATAGTCGTTTTGATCTCCTCATCAGTGCTGCCAGCGCGGAGCAGCCCTCTGAGATCGATGGATTCCTCATTGCCCAGGCACATCAGCAGGCGGCCCTCGGCACTGATTCTCAGTCGATTGCACTGCGCGCAGAAGTTATGACTGTGCGGTGAAATAAAACCCACCTGTGTTTGCGAGCCGGCGATCAGAAAATCCCGAGCCGGTCCGGAAGTCTCAGTAGCGGTCATTGGCACCAGCGAAAATTGCTCGGCCAACTCCTTCTGCAGCGCGTCGGAGGACACATAGGCCAGCGGCTTACCGCCAACATTTACCTGTCCGAGGGGCATTTCCTCAATAAAGGCAATGTGGATACCCTTTTCCAGCGCGAAGCGAGTTAACGGCACCACCTCGTCGCGATTGAGCCCATCGAGGATCACCGCATTCAGCCGGACACGCTCAAAGCCGCATTCGATAGCGCGGTCGATGCCCCGCAATACCGCGTCAAGATCACCGATGCGGGTGATGGTTTTGAAGCGCGCAGCCTGCAAGCTGTCGAGACTGATGTTGATGGAGTCCACCCCGGCGTCGCGAAGGGCCCGCCCGGTGTCAGCAAGCTGGCTACCATTGGTGGTCAGTGCCAGCGTATCTAGGCCAGTCAGAGAGCCGAGTCCCTCAAACAACTCGTGCACGCCGCGGCGAATCAGCGGCTCACCACCGGTGATGCGGATTTTTCGCACACCCAATTCGGTAAAGAGACGAGCCGTTCTAAGGAGTTCCTCGATGGTCAGCACCTCGGACCGAGGCAGAAACTGCATTGTCTCTGCCATGCAGTACTGGCAGCGAAAATCGCAGCGGTCTGTCACGGACAGACGCAGGTAGGAAATCCTGCGATCGAAACCGTCGATCAGCTGTGTTGGGCGATCAGGGGGCATTCGGGGAGTTTACACAAGGGCGCGGGTTGGAGAGCATACAGCAGATGAACATTATGACCTATCTGGACCCCAGAAAAACCATATGGCCCGGGCTGCTTACCGCAACGGGCCTGGCATTATTGCTGACGTCGGCGGGGCAGCCGTCTTCGATCACGATTACCGCGGTCGTCGCTTGGCTGTGTATGGCCTGGTGGATCTTCGAGCCCATTCCCATTCCTGTCACGTCGCTTCTGCCCATGGCGATCTTCCCAGTCACCGGCGTATTGAGTGCAGAGCAAGTAGGTGCCTCAGTGGGATCGCCGCTGATCATTCTGCTGATGGGCGGTTTTCTGCTGTCCAGAGGTATGGAGAGCACGGGGGCGCATCACCGCGTAGCGATGACCGTGGTCAATCTGGTCGGTGGGCAGCGACCGCATCGGTTGGTATTGGGGTTTATGTTGGCCGGAGCACTCCTGAGTATGTGGATCTCCAATACGGCCTCGGCGCTCATGTTGATGCCGGTCGCGCTGGCGGTGCTGGCCTCTTGCTCTGACCGCGGACAACTGGCCGCGCCGCTGTTACTGGGTCTGGCCTGGTCCTGCAGTATCGGTGGGCTTGGGACGCCGATCGGCACGCCCCCCAACCTGATTTTCATGCAAGTTTATGAAGAGAACACTGGCCAGACGATCAGCTTCGGTCAGTGGATGTCGTGGGGTGTGCCGGTGGTCGCATTGCTATTGCCCCTGGCATGGTGGTGGGTCACGCGCGCGTTGCCTCGGGAACTTGGTATCTCGTTGCCTGCGGTGGGGCCTTGGCGCAGCGCCGAGCGGCGGGTGCTCATCATCTTCGCGCTGACCGCGCTCGCGTGGATCACCCGGGCTGAGCCGTTTGGCGGTTGGCAGCAGTGGTTCGGTTTACCTAATGCCAATGACGCCTCGGTTGCCCTGCTGGCCGTATTGGCGCTGTTTATCGCTCGTGACAATGAGGGCGAACCACTGATCGAATGGCGGCAGGCAAGCCAGATTCCCTGGGGCGTACTGCTGCTATTTGGCGGCGGTATTTGCCTTGCCCGAGCCTTCGTGGCTTCCGGCCTCAGTGCTCAAGTGGGTGATGCACTGACATCGGTAGCGGCCTTGCCTGTCTACCTGATGATGCTGTTATTGGCTCTGGCGGTCACTTTTTTGACCGAGGCCACCTCCAATACCGCCACCACTGCGCTGTTGCTTCCCGTATTGGCTGCAGTGGCACTGGCCGTTGACGTGGATCCGCTGTGGCTGATGGTGCCCGCCGCGATGAGTGCCAGCTGTGCGTTTATGCTGCCGGTAGCGACAGCGCCCAATGCGGTTGTGTTCGGTAGCGGTGAGCTACCTATTCAACGCATGATCAGAGAGGGATTCGTGTTGAACCTGATCGGGGCTGTGGTCATTGCGACGGTAGCTTGGGGAATGTTGGCCTAGCGATCCAGCGGCCTTGCTGCCGGGGATTGTGAGATGGTGGATCGTGCGCCAGGTAGTCCCATGGCGCACGAAACTCAGTGCGGTCTAAAGCAGTGCCATCATTGTCTCTGCGGAACTGACGTCGACGCCGGGGCCTTCCTCGATATTGAGGTGAGTCACCTTGCCGTCCTCGACGATCATCGCAAACCGCTGGCTGCGGGTTCCCAAACCAAACCCGGACCCGTCTAGCTCGAGACCCAGTGCCGCGGTCAGTTCGCCATTACCATCTGCAAGCATGATGATCTCGTCGGCATTTTGCGCTTTGCCCCATGCGCCCATGACAAATGCGTCGTTGACTGACATGCAGACAATGCTATCCACGCCCTTGCCCTTGATCGTGTCTGCGTTGACCACGTAACCGGGAAGGTGGGTCATGGAGCAGCCTGGCGTGAAGGCCCCCGGTACGGCGAACAGCAGGACTTTTTTGCCGTTAAACAGGTCTGAGGTAGAGACGGGTCCGGGTCCCTCGTCTCCCATGACGGATAAAGTGCAGCTCGGGATGCAATCCCCTACGGCGATAGTCATATCAAATACTCCTTGTAAAAGTGAACGACCAGCCCGCTCGGTGTGCTGGCGCGGGCGATAACGATTCGGAATAGTAACTCATGGGGAGTGTGTATCGAGCAGTCTGGCATCGATTAATTCGCACTCACGGTAAAAGTCTGTCTGCTGCTCGCCCAAATAAGGCGCACAGTGGGAGAGCACTTGAAGCACAGCACGATGAATAGTCTGTTGTGGCGTTTGTGGTGACCTGGTCAATTGTTCAAAGCTCAACCAGTACATCAGCGTGATCGCCATACTGTCTGCGACATGATCCAGCCGCTGTGGGTGAGCGCCGATGTCCACAGATGCCAATAGTATCGCCGCAAGCTGTTTGGTGGTTTGACGTTTGAGCGACAAGAGCCGGACCATGCCCCGATCAATTTCCGGGTAGCGCTGCATGAGATCGCTCTGATTTAAATAAAGGAAGCGGTACTGGTACATGACTTCCATCAGCACCGTCAAAAACAACCAGCTCCGCTCCAGTGAATTGCTGTCCTCAAGGAAGGCTTCTTCGAGTAGGGGAGCTGCCAGTATGCTCGCGAGTTCACGGTAACAGTCAGAGAACAGGGAGGAGAGAATCCCGTCCTTGCCTTTATAGTGGTAGTAGAGATTGCCGGGGCTGATGTCCAGCTCAAGGGCTATATCGCTGGCCGTAACGTTGCGCTCCCCGCGCTCATTGAAGAGATGGGTGGCGGTGACCAATATGCGTTCGGCGGTTTTCATGGGGCCCCAGTGTACCGCGCCAGACGGAGCGTGAATGACCTGCCGATACCGGGCACGCATAAAAAAGGGGAGCAGTGCTCCCCAAAAAAACGGACTTTGAAAGGCGGGTTTAAGCGGCTTTACCAAACTTGGATTTCAGATCGTCAAAGCGGGATTTCGCTTTTTTCATCTGCGCTTCCAGCTTGGAGCGATCAGCCAGTGAATCGATTTCCAGATCAGCCAGGGCTTTCAGTGCGTCTTTCTCGACAGCTGTGCCGCGCTTGATCAATGACTTGTAGAGGCCCTCGGCCTTTTTGCGGCGCTCAGTGAGACGGGTTTGCGCCTCGTCCACCTGCTCTTGCAGGTTAGCGAACTGCTCCAGTACCTGATCGTAAGCCTTACCGTATACGCCCAGACCCGCAAGCAACGCGTTGCGGCTGGTATCGATGGCCTTGGGACGCGCTCTGGTTTTGGCTTTAGTGCTGGCCTTGGTTTTGGCGGCCGGCTTTTTCTTGGCTGGCGCCTTTTTTGCCTTGGCGGGGGCCCTTTTGGCCTTGGCTGGCGCCTTTTTTACCGCAGCTTTTTTTGCCGCAGCCTTGGGTGCTGATTTGGTTTTGGCTTCTGCCATGACGTTTCTCCTCACTGAGGTGCGTTGATTTCGAGTCGCAGTGTGGCGTTGAAAATTAGAATCCGCCCTCTAAAAACGCCTGTGGCCATGGCAATTTTCCGCATGCTGAAATAATATGGCATAACAACTGTCAATTCATGAGGTCTTCATGAGGTCATGGCGATGAGAGCAATGTCAAAAGTGGCCGCGGTCCTCGCCGCGTTACTCTTGTTGGCCGCCTTGATCTTGCTGCGGGACGGTGAGCACGTCATCCCCCAAGGTGCGGGGATGGTTGAACTGGAAGTGGGCGAGTTCGAGGCGTTCCCGTTGCCTGACTATGCGGCCGCTGTCGTGAGTGATGCCTACAAAAGCTATTTCATTGAGGTTGAACCCGGGGTCAAGATTCATGTTCTTGAGGTGGGTCAGGGGTATCCGGTGTACCTCCAACATGGGAATCCGACGACGGGTTTACTGTATCGAAAGGTCGTGGAATCACTGCCTTTGGATCGGGTCAGAGCCATTATGCCCACCATGGTGGGGCTTGGTTTTTCTACCAAGATTCCGGCGAGTGAGCACACCCTCGACAACCACATGCGCTGGATGAACAGTGTGTTGACGGCGCTCAACCTGACTGAGACGGTATACGTGGGTCAGGATTGGGGTGGGCCCGTGGGAATGGGTGCCTTGTCACTGTCACCCGGGTTATTGAAGGGTGCAGTGGTCATGAATACAGGTTTCAGCGCTCCCCGTGTACCCATGGATTTGAGCAGGGCCCACGCGCTGGTGAAAACACCGCTGGTCGGGGAGCTAGTGGTGGAGGCGATGTCGCCAGTTTTTTTCACTCGTCTGGCTGAGGTGCAGGGTGACCCGGCCACTATGCCCCCCCAAGTGATGGATCTTTATCGTCGCCCACTGCAAGACAGCGGCAATGCGAAGGCGACGCTGGCGCTCATGCGAATGGTCGCAGACGGGCCTGACCATGCCAGTGCGCCTGCGCTAAGGACTGTTGAGCGCTACGTGGAGGGCTTGAATATCCCGGTAGAGCTGATCTGGGGCATGAATGACCCCATTCTGTCCAAGGGCCTGCCCATCATGCGGAAAATGTTCCCAGTTGCACCCGTCATCGAGACCGAGGCGGGACATTTTCTGCAGGAGGAGGTGCCCGAGACGATTGCAGCAGCGGTACTGCGAATTGTCGATATAGCGCAGAAAAACTGAACAAACCCTTTGCAAAAGCCATTTGGTAGCTTTGCACATTGGGCTAAATATCTTTGCAAAACGTAACAGGCTAACATTCTGCACCCGGCCGGAGTCTTGACGACGCCGACCGGGGGTCAAATGTGAGCGGCGGTCAGGGCTTGAAGGGCCGCGGTGCCGCTTAAACAGATATGTACAGGGAAAGTAGTGATTCACCGATGACTGATGACAGCGTCAAAAACAGCCGTTTTTCCCGTCGCCGACTATTCGGTTCTGCGGCGTTTACGGCTGTCGGTCTGTCGATCTGTTTTCTGGTGCTGGTGGGCAAGCCGCAAACCCAGCCAACCCAGTTTCCGGAGCCCCGTCGTCCGCTAGTGGACGTCATTCTGGCCGCACCTGCCGATCACAGTATTGCAGTCCGCACGCAGGGCACCGTTGAACCGGTGAGGCGCGTTGGATTGGTTGCGCAGGTCAGTGGGAAAGTGGAGAGCGTGAGCGATCGATTCCTCGACGGACGGTTCTTCAAGGCAGGTGACATGCTGCTGCAACTCGAAAAGGCAGATTATGAATTTGCCATCGCCAGGGCGCGTGCTCAAGAAGCGGCTGCCGCGCAACGCGTAGCAGAGGAGCGAGGGCGTAACCTGCAGGCGCAGCGAGAATGGCGCGAGCTCGGCACCAGCGAGGCAAACGATCTGTTTTTACGCAAGCCGCAACTTCGAGCCGCCGAAGCTTCTCTGGCCGCAGCGGAGGCAGATGTCTCCGCAGCCGAGCTGGCCTTGGAGCGGACCACGGTTCGCGCCCCGTTTGACGGACGACTGGAGAAGAAGTCCGTCGACCTTGGGCAGTTTGTCGCGCCCGGTACGGTATTGGCACAGATTTACGCCACTGAGCGTGTCGAGGTGCATCTGCCGATCAGCGATTCTCAGCTTGCGTTGCTGGAATTGCCACTGTTTGAAACGGCGGTCGAGTCCTACCCAGAGGTGGTGTTGAGTGCGCGATTTGGCGGCGAGCGCTGGCGGTGGCAAGGCAAGATAGCCCGTGTTGAGGCCAGTATCGACCGAGACAGCCGAGTCACTTTTGCCATTGCGGAAGTGAACAATCCGTTTGGAGACAACGGTTCACAAAGACCACCGCTGACGCCTGGATTGTTCGTGGAGGCGAGCATTAGCGGCAAGCCGATTCGGCAATCGGTTGAATTACCCGCCTCCGCTTTGCGAGGGGACAATACTGTGCTCCTGGTGAACGACAACAGCCGACTGGAACGGCTGCCTGTAGAGTTGCTCCGACGCGAGCAGGACCGAGTCTGGGTGCGTGGTATCGATGCCGGAGTGCAGATCGTTGCGGAACAGAGCAGCCTCTTGGCAGCTGGCGGCGCGATCGAAGTGGCAGCGGTGAGGCCAACCAGTGGCTGACAAACCGGGCCTTCTAGGCTGGTTCATTTCCAATCCGATCGCAGCGAACCTCCTGATGGTGGTTTTAGTGATCGGTGGGCTCTACAACATCCCGGGCCTCAACAAACAGTTTTTCCCCACACCCGTGGTAGATCGCATCAGTATCGCCATGCCGTTTCCGGGCGCCAGCCCTAGAGAGGTGGAAGAGCAGATTTGCGTCCGTATCGAGGAGGCCATCCACGACCTAGACGGTATCAAGGAGATTCGCTCTACCGCCTCTGATGGCATGGGGCAGGTCATCGTTGAGGCGCTGATGGGTTATCCCACCCAGCGACTGACCAACGAGATTAAAACCCGGGTCGATGCGCTCACGACTTTCCCCACCGACGCGGAGCGTCCTGTGGTGACGGAGCTTATATACCGTCACATGCTCGGCATTGTGCAATTAGCAGGGGATCTCGATGAATGGGAGCTCAAAGAGCTCGGCGAGACACTGCGCGACGACCTGGCGCGCCAGCCCTGGATTTCGGTCGTAGACCTGGTGTCGCCTCGCCGATACGAAGTATCGATCAATGTCTCGGAGTTGAATCTAAGGCGCCACAACCTGTCTTTCGACGACGTGGTCCGAGCGATTCAGTCTGCTTCGCTGAATTTGCCGGCCGGAGCGATTAAAGGGATCGACGGTGACATCCGCGTGCAAACTAGGGGTCAGGCCTACTATCGGGAGGATTTTGAGCGCATCGTTTTGTTGACAGCGAGAGACGGCACGCAGATTTATCTCGGTGAGGTCGCCACAATTGAGGACGGTTTCGAGGATGTCGACACTGTCAGCCGTTTTGATGGTATGCCCGGGCATGGATTGTATGCATATGTCACGACCAACCCCGATGTGGTGCAGTCCTCCCGGGTCATCAATGAATGGGTGGCCAAGCAGACCCCAAACTTGCCTGAAGGGGTCACCCTGTCTTTTTGGCGCGACGCAGCGGTGCCGTTCAAAGGACGCGTAGAAACGCTACTCAAGAACGGCTTAGGGGGTCTGCTGTTGGTGTTTTTGGTGTTGGTGCTGTTCCTCAGGCCGGCGGTGGCGGTGTGGGTGTCGGTGGGTATTGCCGTTGCCTTCCTCGGCGCGTTTTTCTTGCTCCCCTATACCGGCGTCGGACTCAACATGATTTCTTTGTTTGCCTTCCTGCTGGTGCTGGGCATTGTGGTGGACGACGCCATCATTGTCGGTGAGTCCATTCACACAGCACAGACAAAGGGTGTAGAGGGTGAAGCGGCGGCCTTTTGGGGCGTCCGGGAGGTGTTTAAGCCGGTCCTGTTCGCGGTGATCAGCACGATGGTGTTCTTTGCGCCCATGATGTTCATGCCTGGGGAGTGGGCTCACGCGGCCAAGGGCATTCCCGTTGTGGTGCTATTGGTGCTGATGTTCTCGCTTGTCGAGTGTTTATGGATTCTGCCGGCGCATCTCTCGAGACTGGGCCCGGAGCGGCCTGCAACAACGCCCCTGTTGAAACGACTTGAGAACTGGCGGCATCGATGCGCTAACTGGCTGGTCTCTTTTGCGCGAACCCGTTATCGGCCGTTTCTGCAGTGGGCACTGCAACATCATCTGCTGGTGGCGGGTTTCTTTTTGGTGATGCTTAGTTTGAGCGTTGCCCTGTACGGCGGAGGTTGGTTGCGGTCTGCGTTTTTCCCTCGCATCAATTCTGATTTTGTCGAGGCGAATATCGTCATGCCTGAGGGCGGCTCTTTTTCGCAGTCTGAGTTGGTGATGGAACGAGTGGTAGATGCCGCAGAAGCCCTAAAAGTGGAGTGGAATCAGCGTCCAGAGTATGAGGGCGCCCCGGCCATCGGTAGCATTTTGGGTCGCGCCAATGAAAACGAAGTTGAGGTGGTGATCGCCACCGTCAGCGAGGGCGTGGATACCGAGGCTTTTGCCCTAGAGCTTAGGTCGGATTCGGGGTCGCTCAGTGAAGCCAAAGAAGTGCGCATGGACTACACCATCCGTGACCCCGGCAAGCCCATCAGATTGGTGCTCGCGTCGCGCAAGGTTGAGGACCTGGAAGCGATGGCGAGTGATGTGCGGGAGGCGCTGCTCTCTTATCCCGGCGTTTTTGACGTCTCCGACAGTTTCGACAGCCCCCGAGATGAGTTGGTGCTGGAGTTAAAGCCGGCAGCGGAAACACTAGGTATTGGTCTGGCAGATGTGGCGCGACAAGTGAGGCAGGCGTTTTATGGTGCTGAAGCACAGCGCATCCCTAGGGGGAGAGAAGACGTCAAGGTCATGGTGCGTTATCCCGAGGTGGAGCGGCTCGCCATCGCCAATTTGAATGATATGTATATCCGTACCCCGACTGGTGGCGAAGTGCCTTTTGAGGCGGTAGCCGCATATCGGGTTGAAGCGGGTTATCAAAAGTTGGAGCGACTCGATCGCTTGCGGACATTGGAAGTCGAGGCGGACGTTGAAGCAAATGGTCCGCCTCCGCGCGCTATTGTGGAGTCCGTGTTCCGGGACTACTTGCCTAAGTGGCAACAGCAATACCCCGACTTGTTTGTGAACCTTGATGGGGAGTTGCAGGAAGAAATAGAGTTTCGCGAAGCCACAGTGCGGCTGATGGCGCTTGCCATGATGGTGATCTACGCATTGATGGCGGTCGCTTTTCGGTCGTACTGGCAGCCGCTGTTGATTCTGACCGCCGTGCCCTTTGGGCTTATGGGCGCCATTTTTGGTCACATGATTCTGGGTTGGCAGGTCAGCATGTTTTCCATCATGGGGGTGACGGCTTGCGCCGGTGTTGTGGTCAATGACAATCTGGTGCTGATCGATCGCATCAATCGCCTCCGGGAGGAGGGCACGGAATTGGTGACGGCACTGCTACAGGCAGGCGAAGACCGCTTCCGGCCGATCATTCTGACCTCGCTGACAACCTTTGTTGGTCTATTGCCCATCATGTCCGAGACCAGCGTGCAGGCGCAGTTCCTGATACCCATGGTGACATCGCTGTCTTTTGGTGTGCTGTTTGCGACGGGCGTCACACTGGTGCTAGTGCCGGCGCTATACCTGATCGCCGAGGACGCACGGTTGCTGAGAGCGAGATGGTTTGGCAGCAAAGGCGACTCGCCGGCGTTATCGACACCGGCTGGCTGATGGGTTTTAAACGATCAGTCGCGGGAGTCAGGCCGACCGCGGACCTGCCGCCACGATCGCTTCGCTGACTTCAAAGTTGGCAATATTTTCGAGGAACAGCGCTGCCAATTGGCTCGCCTGAGCTTCGTAAGCTTCATCATTACCCCAGCCCGCCTTGGGATCGATATATTGGTCGTCCACACCGGGGATACTGACGGGATAGTCTAGGTTGAGGCTCTCGATGTGGCGGGTTTCGACACCTGACAGCAAGCCGTCTTGTGCCGCTTTCACCACGGCACGGGTGACCGGGATTGGGAACCGTGATCCCGAGCCGCCTGGGGCTCCGGAGCCACCCGTCCAGCCTGTATTAATGAGATAGACCTGGCTGTCGAAGTCTTCGATCCGCTTGATCAACAACTCGGCATAATCCCCCGCAGGACGGGGCATGAAGGGTGCGCCGAAGCAGGTTGAGAACGTGGGATTGATGCCGGCCGCAGCGCCCACCTCTGTGGAGCCAACCCGCGCGGTGTAACCCGAGAGGAAATGAAACGCGGCGGCTTCTTTTGACAGGATGGAAATTGGAGGCAGTACGCCGAATACATCACAGGTGAGAAAAATGACGCACTTGGGCTCTCCCCCAGCGTTCGTCGCGGAGCGCTTGTCGACATGCTCCAGCGGGTAGCAGCAGCGGCCATTTTCAGTCAGTCGCGTATCGCTGTAATCGGCATGTCCCTGATCATCCAGCACCACATTTTCAATAATGGCACCACCGCGAATTGCATCCCAGATAACCGGTTCATTGTTGCGACTCAAATCGATCGTCTTGGCGTAACAACCGCCCTCAATGTTGAAAACGGATCCCTTGGACCAGCCGTGCTCGTCGTCGCCAATGAGGTAACG
>CALKHC010000020.1 GCA_938091425.1 uncultured Luminiphilus sp.
CGTCGCAAACTTGGCGATGGTTCTCTTCATGTAGAGAGCACCTTGCAGGGTGAAAAGGGCAGTGAAGTTAGCACCGGTCGGTGCCACTCACCAGCGGTTAGTCCGTGTATATTGACGCCGCAACGGCGCCGATTATTCCTCCCTAAGCACTGCACGGGAGTAAATAGTGCGGTAATTTTACCCCATTGCTAGCACTGGATTGGCCTGCCACTGGCGTTGCGCGTCCCAGAGGCTGTTATTGACAGGGCCAGATAGCAGCACCGCTCGCTGCAAACTACCCATGGCCAACCTGATACGCGGGCAGCGATATCAGAGCCCTTTTAAGTGATCAATTGCGCGACTTTTAGCGATTTTAAGCGCATTTATTGACAATTTGCCTTAGTGTCGTGTGCCTCAGCGCTTTTTTGGATGCTTTTTGGCGGCATTTAGCGTAAAAAGCCCGCGTGTTTGACGCTGTAGAGAGCCGAAGCTGACGTTTCCATGATTTTGATGATCGACAACTACGATTCCTTCACGTGGAATGTTGTGCAATATCTGTGGGAGTTGGGCGCAGAGGTCGACGTGCAGCGCAACGACGCGATCAGTCTGACCGATATCGAAGCGCGGGCGCCCAAAGGGATCTGCATCTCACCGGGCCCTTGTTCACCCAAGGAGGCGGGCATTTCCATGTCGGTGATCGAACACTTCGCAGGCAAGGTCCCGATATTTGGCATTTGTCTGGGACAACAGAGCATCGGCGCGGTCTTTGGCGGTCAGATTGTGCGCGCGCAGAAAGTGATGCATGGCAAAACCAGCCCGATCCATCACACCGGTGAAGGCGTGTTCAGAGATTTGCCCAGCCCATTCACGGCCACGAGGTATCACAGCCTCGTTGTTGAGGCAGAATCTTTACCCGACTGCCTTGAGGTCACTGCCTGGACAGAGGATGCTCGTGGCGGCCGGGAGGCGATTATGGGGCTGCGTCACCGCGAACTTGATATTGAAGGCGTGCAGTTTCATCCCGAATCCATTCTCTCTGAACATGGCCACGCCATGCTGGGTCAGTTTCTGGCACGATGTGCCTGAGCCAATAGCGGACACGCCAACATGACGCTTCAGCAGGCACTCGAGCAATGGGTGGAGGGAAGAGATATCTCCCGCGAGGCGATGCGCGCCGTCATGACGACAGTGATGACAGGCGAGGCGTCTCAGGCACAAATTGGCGCGCTGCTGGTGGCGCTCCGCATGAAAGGTGAGGCCATTGAAGAAATCGCTGGCGCTGCGGAGGTGATGCGCGAGTTGGTGACCCCAGTCTCGGTGGTCGGTGATGACGCGATCGATCTGGTAGGAACGGGCGGGGATGGCGCCAATTTATTTAATGTGTCGACTGCTGCCACCTTTGTTGTCGCCGCCGCAGGTGCGCAGGTCGCCAAACACGGCAACCGATCGGTCTCTAGCAGCAGTGGTTCATCTGATGTGCTCGAGACGCTGGGCGTGAATCTTGATATCAACCCCGAGCAGATCGCTGCCTGCATTCGTGAAGTGGGATTGGGCTTTATGTTTGCGCCCGCTCATCACGGCGCGATGAAACACGCTGTCGGCCCGCGCCGTGAGCTCGGACTGCGCACCCTTTTTAACGTACTGGGCCCGCTGACGAACCCGGCAGGGGTGAAACGTCAGGTACTCGGTGTGTACGACGCTGCACTCTGCGAACCGCTGGCTCAGGCACTGGATCGGTTAGGCAGTCAACACGCTCTGGTTCTTCACAGTGACGACGGGCTCGATGAGATCTCCATCGCTGCACCCACGCGCGGCTATGAATTGAAAGCCGGAGAACTGTCACCGATCGAGATTGATCCCGCCGCTTTTGGCCATGCGCATGAGACGCTGGATGGTCTACAGGTGGCGACCGCAGACGACTCTGCCAGGGTGATTCGCAACGCACTGGGGGGCGACGGCGATGCGGCCAGCATCAAGGCCCGCGCCATTATTGCACTGAATTCAGGCGCCGGGATTTACGTGTCTGGGCGCGCTGATTCGCTGGCTTCAGGTGTGGCCAGCGCCGAGCAAGCGATGGCATCGGGTGCCGCTGCGCAGAAGCTGGAGGCGTTTGTCGCCTTTACACAAGCATTGGTTCAAGGGTAAGGAGCGGCTGCCTCATGACCACCAAACTTGCTGCACCAACGGTGCTGAAAAAGATTTTCGACCGCAAGACCGAGGAGGTGGCGGAGCGTAAGCAACAGCGGTCGCTCGTGGAGCTTGAATACTTGGCTGTAAGCGCAGCTCCCGCACGGGGTTTCCGCCGGGCGCTCTCTGATCGCCTTGCGCAGGGGCAGGCGGCGGTTATCGCCGAGGTCAAAAAGGCCAGCCCCAGCAAAGGAGTCATTCGCGAAGCGTTTCATCCGGCCGAGATCGCCGCCAGTTATGAAGCGGGGGGTGCGGCTTGTTTGTCAGTGCTGACTGACATCGATTTTTTTCAGGGCGCGGACGACTATTTGCAGGTTGCTCGCAGCGCCTGCTCACTCCCGGTGCTGCGCAAGGACTTCACCCTTGATCCCTATCAGATCTGGGAGGCTAGGGCCCTCGGCGCTGATGCCATTCTGTTGATTGTGGCCTGCTTGGAGTTGCCACGCCTCAAAGATCTTCATGACTGCGCTCGTGAGGCAGGGCTGGATGTGCTGGTGGAGGTCCACGATGAGGCGGAGCTCGACGAGGCGCTCACATTGGGCGGGGATCTCATTGGTATCAACAACCGTGACCTGCATACCTTTGACACCCATCTCGATACGACCTACCGGTTACTGGAGCGAATACCCGCCGAAGTGCAGGTGGTGACCGAGAGTGGATTCAGTTCCGCGGCTCAGGTCGCGGAGATGCGTGGACACGGTGTGCACACCTTCCTCATCGGCGAGACGTTCATGCGGGCCGACGACCCCGGCAGGGCACTGGCAGCGATGTTTCAAGCGGAGTGAGTGTGTTGAATCAGGGCTGGCGCTTCTAGCTAGGCCCCGACCATTCTTGAGCCAAAACCTAAATCCAGTAGGTCGTGCGTGTCATCAGCTGGCTTGCCAGCGTCATCACGTCCTTGATAGGGCGAGGGAACTCCTCGCCACCGTGCTCGAGTGCTTCCGCGCCGTGGCGCTCTTCATCACTCAGCATTTGCTGCAGAATTAATTGAGACTTCCTGTCCTCACCCGGTAACGCTTTCAGGTGCGCACGGAGATGGCTGGCGACGCGCTCCTCGGTGGCATGCACAAATCCTAGACTGACCTTATCGCCCGCCATGGCAGTGGCCGCACCCACCGCAAAAGAAGCGGCATAAAACAGCGGGTTCAACCGACTGGGTTCGGCGTCCAGCTCCGCTAACCGCGCCTCGCACCAGGCCAAATGATCCGCTTCTTCCTGCGCTGCGCCGAGGAGCTTTGCTCTCGTTACGTCTGAACGCGCAGCCAGAGCTTGCCCCTGATAGAGCGCCTGCGCGCAGACCTCTCCGGTATGGTTAACCCGCATTAGGCCCGCAGCATGCTCGCGTTCGCGGGCGCTCAGCGCGGGCTCATCGTGGCCGACCGCCGGCGAGGGTCTCGACGAGGCCTCGGGCAGTGATGTGGACTCACCCGCCAAACGCCGAAGCTGCTTATCGACTCGACTCAAAAGACGGTCGATGCCCCTCAGGGGGCGTCGTGACGGGGAGTGAGTGATATCAGTCATGCTCCAAGCTTAACGATCTATGGCGCGCCAACCAATATCCCGACGACAGACCATACCTTTCCAGCTGATTTGGTCGACACCCTCGTAGGCTGCTTTGATGGCGTCGGCTATGGATTCGCCCAATGCGCTGACGCAGAGCACGCGTCCGCCTTGTGTCACCACGCTATCACCTTCGTGACGCGTGCCTGCGTGGAAGACCTTAGTTGTCGCTCGCCACTCTGAGTTCAGGCCCTCAATGACATGGCCTTTCTCATAGGCCCCGGGGTAACCCCCTGCGGCCAAGACCACGCCGACAGCAGGTCGGGGATCCCAGTCTGCGGACATCTCGTCCAGTCGGCCCTCGAGCGCGGCTAGGCACAGTGCGCCGAGATCGCCTCTCAAGCGGTGCATGATGGGCTGGGTTTCCGGGTCGCCAAAACGACAGTTGTACTCAATCACTGAAGGGTTGCCGTCCGCATCGATCATGAGCCCGGCGTAGAGAAAGCCGGTATAGGGGTGTCCTTCCGCCGCCATACCCTGCACGGTGGGCACAATCACTCGCTCCATCACGTTGGTAAAGACGGCATCGGTGACGACGGGTGCCGGGGAGTAGGCGCCCATACCACCGGTATTGGGGCCGGTATCCCCATCACCAATGCGCTTGTGATCTTGAGAGGTCGCCATGGGCAGCACATGCTCGCCGTCGACCATCACAATAAAGCTGGCCTCTTCGCCCTCAAGAAAGCCCTCTACGACAACCCGCGCCCCGGCGTCACCAAACTTGTTGTCGGCGAGCATGTCGTGGATGGCGGCCTCGGCCTCATCGAGCGTCATCGCCACGATCACCCCTTTCCCTGCAGCGAGGCCGTCGGCTTTAATGACAATCGGTGCGCCCTGCTCTCGGACGTACGACAAAGCCGGCTCGATGTTGGTAAACACCGCATAGGACGCAGTAGGGATGTCGTGCCGCGCGAGAAAATCCTTGGTGAAGGCTTTACTGCCCTCCAATTGTGCTGCACCCGCGGTGGGGCCAAAACAGGGGAGATTAAGCTCAGCGAATCGGTCGACAATCCCGGCAACCAAGGGCGCTTCCGGGCCGATGACGGTCAAGGCGCAGTCCTTCTCGCGGGCAAACTGCGCCAGGCCCTCAATGTCCATGGGGTCCAGCGGTACATTTTCCAGCTTGGGTTCGAGTGCTGTGCCGGCGTTGCCGGGCGCTACATAGACCCGCGAGACGGCGTTGGGTTCGGCCAGCTTCCACGCCAGCGCGTGTTCGCGCCCGCCACTCCCCACAACCAGAACATTCATAAGGCAGTCTCGCTTTGGCTCACTGATTAGTGTCGGAAGTGACGCATGCCGGTAAACACCATCGCCATGCCCGCCTCGTTTGCCGCCGCGATCACCTCGTCATCCCGCATGGAGCCGCCCGGCTGAATTACCGCCGCGATACCGCGCTCGGCCGCATTGTCGATGCCATCCCGGAAAGGGAAGAAGGCATCTGACGCCATCACAGCGCCTTTGACCTCAAGACCCGCGTGTTCTGCCTTAATCGCGGCGATGCGTGCAGAGTTCACCCGCGACATTTGGCCCGCGCCCACACCAATCGTGCGCTGCTTGGCGGCATAAATGATCGCATTGCTTTTCACGAACTTAGCGACTTTCCAGGCGAACAATAAATCGTCCCACTCGGCGTCAGTGGGTGCTCGCTCGGTCGCGACAGTGAGTTCGTCACGCGACACCATCCCGTCGTCGCGGTCCTGAACCAGCAGCCCACCATTAACCCGCTTGAAATCTCTGGCCGCAGAGGGAGCAGCCCACGCTCCGGTGCGCAGCAGCCGCACGTTTTCCTTTGCTGCAACGGCGGCGATGGCCTCATTGGATACCTCTGGCGCAATAATCACCTCGACAAACTGACGCTCGACAATCGCCGCCGCAGTGGTGCCATCCAGCTCGCGATTAAACGCAATGATGCCGCCAAAGGCCGACTCGGTATCCGTGTGAAAGGCGAGGTCGTAGGCGCTCATCAAGTCTTGCGCGACCGCCACACCGCAGGGGTTGGCGTGTTTGACGATCACGCAGGCCGGCGCGTCGAAGCTCTTCACGCACTCCAGCGCGGCGTCGGTATCGGCCACATTGTTGTAGGAGAGCGCCTTACCCTGAAGTTGCTCGGCGCTGCTGATGCCGCCCTCAGCTTGTTTTGCCTCCCGATAAAAAGCGGCGCTCTGGTGGGGGTTTTCCCCGTAGCGCATCTCCTGCACCTTCTCGAATTGCAGGTTGAAGGTCCGCGGGTATCCCTCGGAGCCACCCTCGACGAGGCAGCCAAAGTGATTGGCGATCATGCCGTCGTAGGCGGCGGTGTGCTCATAGGCGCGGATCGCAAGATCAAACCGCGTCGCTAGCGTAGTGTGACCGTCATGCAATTTGAGTTCAGCGAGGATGTGATCGTAGTCACTGGCCGACACCACTATCGCGACGTCGCGGTGGTTCTTAGCTGCGGCACGGACCATGGTAGGCCCCCCGATATCGATATTTTCAACGGCGTCTTCCAGCGTGCAGTCCGGGCGAGCAACGGTAGCCTCGAAGGGATACAGATTCACGACCACCAGATCGATGGGCGGAATCTCGTGGACGGACATCACCTCATCGTCTGTACCGCGCCTGCCCAAAATGCCGCCGTGAATCTTGGGGTGCAGGGTTTTCACGCGACCATCCATCATCTCGGGAAACCCTGTGTGGTCGGAGACCTCTACCACGCTCAGCCCCTCCTCGCGGAGCAGGCGGCAGGTCCCGCCGGTCGAGAGAATTTCAATGTCTCGTGCAGCCAATGCGCGGGCAAAATCGACGATGCCGGTTTTATCTGAAACACTGATGAGGGCGCGCCTCAGGGGGGCCAGTCCGGCTTCGCTCATGGTCTATCGTTTCCCTTTGCTGGTGGTTTTGCTGTTGGCTGATTTGCTGGCAGCGGTTTTGGCGGTGGGCGCTTTGCCCCTGCGGGTGGCTCGCTTGGGTTTCGGGGGTTCTGACTCAGCGAGCAAGCCATGCTGGCGAAGTTTTTTCCGCAGGGTGCCCCGATTCAGTCCCAGCATGGCTGCGGCATGACTTTGGTTGTGCTGGGTGTAGTCCAGTACGGCTTTAAAAAGCGGCTCCTCTACTTGATGCAGCACCATGTCATAGAGCTCACTGCAGGGTTCTCCATCGAGGGTCGCGAGGAAGTGGCCAATCGCTTCGCTCGCGCTGTCGCGCAGTGGAGGAGGGCCTGACGGTGTCTTTTTGCGTCGCTTGGGTGCCGCGTTGTGCTTGGGTGAGCTCATGCTGCCAGTGGCATCCGAGATGCCAGCAAACTGCCGGGTGACGCTGACATCAGCGCATCGGTCATATCACGCAAGCAGGCGACCTGCGCCTCAGCTGACTCAAGGCGATTGAAAGCCTGTCGCCAGCCGCGGGCGTCATCTGCGGAGATTGCTCGCTGTGCGGTCAACGACTCCAGCAGCCACGCCTGATGCTTGCGCGCAATGCGTGGCCCCAGATGCTCTCCGTGAAAATCGTGTAATCGCAGAAGGTGATCGCCCTGCAAGCGAAGTTGTTCGCTCAGGGCCGGATATCGCTCGCTCTTGTCCCCGACCGCGAGGGCGGATGCAATGGCGCCTGGCAGCCAGAGCTGGCCCTGCGCTGCGCGACCAATCATGACGCCAGCAGCCCCCGTTATCTTCAAGACTTCCCGCGCTTTCTGTGTGGAGTCGATGTCGCCGTTGGCGATGACCGGGATAGTCACGGCGCGCACAATCTCGGCAATGGTTTGGTACTCGGCGTGCCCTTTGAATCGGTCCTCTCGGGTGCGGCCGTGGACCGTCAGCATTTGGATGCCCGCGCTCTCAGCAATGCGCGCGATGGTGGCACCATTGCGGTGCTCGGGGTTGGTGCCGGTGCGGGTTTTGACCGTGACGGGCACATCAACTGCATTGACGACAGTTTCGAGAATGCGACCGACGAGCGCTTCGTCAGCCAGCAGTGCAGACCCCGCCGCCCGGCGGCAGACTTTTTTTGCCGGGCAGCCCATGTTGATGTCGATGATGTCGGCGCCTAGATCGGCATTGAAGCGCGCGGCCTCCGCCAGCTGTTGGGGGTCATAGCCCACAATCTGTATCGAGCGCAGCCCCGCTCGGGCACTGTGTCTTTGTCGTTGCATGGTTTTGCGTGACTGGGCCAGGCTAAGGTCAGCACTTTGCATCTCGCCCACAGCCAAGCCCGCACCCAACTCAACGGCGAGTTCACGCATGGGGAGATCCGTGACCCCCGCCATGGGCGCAAGGAACACGTTATTGAAGGGCTTCAGGCCGCCAATATGCATCGGGAAAAGGACTCGACTTCGAGTGGGTGAGTGTAAAGGAGCTTGTGGTGAACGGGAAGGCGTGCTGGACACTTTTTAACCAGTAAGTGACGAATCCCCATTGCAACTGCGTGACACAGCTGACCAGCAACCCTGTTGTTGCGGTGTACCTCGAGTCAGGGCCACCGCTCTGCTTCGGCCGGTGTGTGCAGCGGTAGGCGCTGAACATTCTGGGAAATCGGGGTCAGTAGGCCGATGGACAGAGAGGTAAGTAGTGCGGCTGACGAGGATGAGCTGGCTGTCTCCATCTCTTTACGGCCTTGCCCACGCGGCTTATAGCGGCAACAAGTTCGTTCGTCTGCCATGACTTTGCGCGTATTTTGCCGCTAACGTCCAGAAAAAGAGTGCAAATGACCAAAAAAGTGGACTCCACGTGTTTTCTGCGACACACTCGCGCCTCTGTCACTCATATTGGCGGATCGGCCCATGGCGGCAATCCTAGTATTACATGGACCCAACCTCAATCTGTTGGGTTCCCGCGAGCCCGAGATCTACGGATCGGAGACGCTGGACGAAATTAATCATCGTCTGCAATCCGAAGCCGAGCGAGCGGGCGCAAGCTTGACCTGTCTCCAGAGCAACAGCGAGCAGGAAATGATCGAGGCTATTCATCAAGCGCGCGCCGATGGAACGCAGTTCATCATCATCAATCCGGCAGCCTTTACTCACACCAGCGTCGCGTTGCGCGATGCCCTGGCCGGTGTCGATATTCCCTGCATTGAAGTGCACATTTCGAACGTATATGCCCGCGAACCTTTTCGACATCACAGTTATATCTCGGACATCGCCGAGGCGGTGATCTCGGGACTTGGTAGCTTTGGCTATGACTGCGCATTGGCTGCAGTGCTCCAGTCCCTCGACACCCATTCCACGACCCATTGAAGGAACCCACATGGATATTCGCAAAGTCAAAAAACTGATCGAACTGCTGGAAGAGTCGAATATCGGCGAGATAGAGATTAAAGAGGGCGAGGAATCGGTTCGCATAAGTCGGTATGGCAATCCTCCTGCAGCACCGATAGCGTACGCGGCGCCCCCACCCCCCGCGCCTGCTGCTCCCACGCCCGCTTCTGCCTCGGCGGAGGGACCGGCTGCAGAGGCCGCTGCACCCGCCGCGGCGCCAGTTGCTGACAATGCAGTCTTATCGCCCATGGTGGGCACCTTCTACCGCGCGCCCAGCCCCGACGCGCCCTCCTTTATTGAGGTCGGCCAGACCGTGCGCGTAGGCGACGTGCTTTGCATCGTCGAGGCGATGAAGATGATGAATCAGATCGAAGCCGATCGTGCCGGTACCGTTACTGCGATTCACGTTGAGAACGGCGAAGCCGTCGAGTTTGATCAGCCCTTGATCTCCATTTCCTGAAGCGTGGGTGAGCGACCCAAAAAGGACATTCCCCATGCTTGAAAAAGTACTGATCGCCAATCGCGGCGAAATTGCGCTTCGCGTGTTGCGCGCGTGTAAAGAGTTAGGCATCAAAACTGTAGCCGTGCACTCCACAGCCGACCGAGACCTCAAGCACGTGCGACTCGCGGACGAGGCGGTGTGCATCGGTCCGCCGCCCTCAGCCCAGAGCTATCTCGATGTGCCCTCAATAATCAGCGTGGCAGAGCTGACTAATGCAGATGGTATTCACCCCGGTTATGGCTTTCTGTCGGAGAACGCCGATTTTGCCGAGCAGGTGGAGAAGAGCGGCTTCACGTTCATTGGCCCCACCGCAGACACTATCCGCTTGATGGGTGACAAGGTGTCAGCCAAGCAGCAGATGCAACTCACAGGAGTGCCGACGGTGCCCGGTTCTGAGGGCGCACTACCGGACGACCCGGACGAGGTCGTTCGGATCGCGAGAGAAATTGGGTTCCCTGTGATTGTGAAGGCCGCAGCGGGCGGCGGTGGTCGCGGCATGCGGGTGGTGCACAACGAAGAGGTGCTGCTTTCCTCCATACAGGTGACCCAATCCGAGGCGCAGGCCGCCTTTGGGTCACCGGTTGTCTACATGGAGAAGTTTTTGCAGCGGCCGCGCCACGTGGAAATTCAGGTGTTGGCGGATGGGCAGGGCAATGCGGTTCATCTGGGAGACCGCGATTGCTCACTACAGCGACGACACCAGAAAGTTATCGAGGAGGCGCCAGCCCCGGGTATCGACGATGCGCTGCGAAATGAGATTGGAGACGCCTGTGTGCGCGCCTGTCTCGATATGGGCTATCGCGGCGCGGGTACGTTCGAGTTCCTGTTTGAAGACAACGGATTTTACTTTATCGAGATGAACACCCGGGTGCAGGTTGAACATCCTGTGACTGAGATGATCAGCGGCGTGGACATTGTTCGCGAGCAACTGTTGATTGCCGGCGGCGCACCGCTGTCGATCAAACAGGAGGACGTGATATTGAAGGGCCACTCTATCGAGTGTCGCATCAATGCGGAGGATCCTCGCACCTTTATGCCCTCGCCGGGCACGATCAAAACCTTCCATGCGCCGGGTGGCCACGGCGTGCGGGTCGATTCGCATGTCTATAGTGGTTACACCGTGCCACCGCACTACGACAGTCTCATTGGCAAGCTAATCACTTTTGCCGACACGCGGGAGGCCGCGCTGGTCAAAATGCGTCAGGCGCTGGACGAGTTGGTGGTGGATGGCATCCGGACCAATGCCGCCCTGCACCGCGAGCTCGTGACCGACAGCTCTTTTATGGCGGGCGGGGTCAGTATCCATTACCTTGAGAGTAAGCTGGAACACGAGCGTTGAGCGCTGCCGCCGACTGGCAGGAGCTTCATTTCA
>CALKHC010000021.1 GCA_938091425.1 uncultured Luminiphilus sp.
GATAACCTGTACGACCTTTCCGCTACTCATTTTCCGGTCCTCGTTTCACATTCTGTGCAGCGGTCTTCACGCTGCGTGCGTTCATTCCAGAGAAGCGCGTCATCAGCCAATGGCTGCGGCGCCTCCCACAATCTCTGCCAGTTCTTGCGTAATCGCCGCCTGTCTGGCCTTGTTGTAAACAAGCTGTAGCTCCTCGATCAGCTCACCTGCATTGTCGGTCGCATTTTTCATCGCAATCATCCGAGCCGCCTGCTCGCAGGCTCCATTTTCAACAACCGCCTGATAAACCTGTGACTCGATGTAACGCACCATCAAGGCGTCCAGCAACTCCCGCGCGTCCGGCTCGTAAACATAATCCCAATGATGCGAGAGGGATTCGCTGTCTTCTGCCTTCAGCGGTAACAGCTGCTCTACTTGGGGCGACTGGGTCATGGTGTTCACAAACTCGTTGCTAGCGAGGTATAGCGCGTCAATGCGGCCATCAGTGTAGGCGTCCAGCATGGTCTTCACGCCACCAATTAAATCTTCCAGAGCAGGCTCCTCACCTAGGTCTCTAACCGACGCGGTGACATTGCCACCGACGCTGGCAAAAAAGCCTGCTGATTTAGCGCCAACGAGGCAGAGCTCTACCTCGACGTCGTCTTCCTGCATCGACTTCATGGACTGGATAGCCGCCTTGAACAAATTGATGTTCAAACCACCACACAAACCACGGTCAGTTGACACAATGATGTAGCCCGCGCGTTTTACCTCGCGCTCCTGCATGTAGGCATGGCGGTATTCCGGGGTGGAATTGGCAATGTGCCCCACTACGGCACGCATACGCTGCGCGTAGGGCTTGCCCAACTCCATCCGGTCCTGAGCGCGCCGCATTTTGCTCGCCGCCACCATTTCCATCGCGCTGGTGATCTTTTGAGTACTCTGAATACTCGAGATCTTGGTGCGGATTTCCTTACCAACTGCCATTTGTGATTACCAGGTCTGGGTCGACTTAAAGGTTTCGATCGCTGACTTGAAGGCGGCCTCACGGTCGTCATCCCAACCGCCGTCAGCCTCAATCGCCTGCATCACATCACCGCACTCGGATCGCATGTAGCCCAGCAGCGCTGACTCAAAGTCACCAATTTTGGCAACCTCCACATCCTGCAAATAGCCTTCGTTACCCGCGTACAGCAACACACCCATCTCGGCGATCGACAACGGTGCATATTGCTTTTGCTTCATCAGCTCGGTAATCCGCTCGCCGTGCTCCAGCTGTGCCTTGGTCGCATCATCCAGATCCGACGCAAACTGCGAAAACGCGGCCAGCTCGCGGTACTGTGCGAGGGCAGTTCGAATACCACCCGAGAGCTTCTTCACAATCTTGGTTTGTGCAGCACCCCCTACCCGGGAGACCGAAATACCCGCATTCATGGCCGGCCGCACCCCGGCATTGAACATATCCGCTTCGAGGAAAATCTGGCCATCCGTAATTGAGATCACGTTGGTCGGCACAAAAGCGGAAACATCGCCGGCCTGAGTTTCGATCACTGGCAGGGCTGTTAAGGAGCCTGTCTGGCCCTTCACTTCACCACCGGTAAATTGCTCTACGTAGTCAGCATTGACTCTCGCTGCGCGCTCAAGCAAGCGCGAGTGCAGATAAAAAACATCTCCGGGGTAAGCCTCACGGCCAGGTGGTCTTCGCAGCAGTAGAGAGATTTGTCGGTAGGCGACAGCCTGTTTGGACAGGTCGTCATAAATGATCAGCGCGTCCTCACCACGGTCCCGGTAATATTCGCCCATGGTGCAGCCAGCGAACGGCGCGAGGTATTGCATCGCCGCCGGATCAGATGCGTTCGCGGCAACCACAATCGTGTGCTCCATCGCGCCATGCTCCTCAAGCTTGCGAACGACAGAGGCGACCGACGAGGCCTTCTGGCCCACCGCGACATAAATGCACTTAATACCGGTGCCTTTTTGATTGATGATCGCGTCAACCGCAATAGCGGTCTTACCTACCTGACGATCGCCAATAATCAGTTCGCGCTGACCGCGGCCAATCGGCACCATGGCGTCAATGGCCTTCAGGCCAATTTGCACTGGCTGGTCTACGGATTGTCTGGCGATCACGCCGGGGGCAATCTTTTCAATCGCGTCGGTCTCGGTTGTTTCGATGGCACCCTTGCCATCAATCGGGTTACCGAGCGAGTCCACGACGCGGCCCTGAAGCGCGGGGCCAACCGGCACCTCGAGAATCCGGCCCGTGCAACGGCAAGTCTGGCCTTCGGCCAGCTGCTTATAGTCGCCCAGCACCACTGCGCCCACCGAATCCCGCTCGAGGTTCAACGCGAGGCCGTATACGCCGCCCTCAAACTCGATCATCTCGCCATACTGAACCTCTGTGAGGCCATGGATGCGGATAATGCCGTCTGTCACCGAAACAATAGTGCCCTCATTGGTGGCCTGCGAGGCGACTTCAAGCTGATCGATACGCTGCTTGATCAGGTCGCTAATTTCCGAGGGGTTGAGCTGTTGCATGACCTATTCCTCTGTCATTGGGTCAGCGTGCCCGCCAATTTATTCAGGCGGCCGCGAACTGAGCCGTCGATCACTAGATCGTCGGCACGAATGAGCGCCCCTCCCAATAATGAGGGGTCGGTTTCTGATGTTAGGGTGATGCTGCGCGCCAGCTTTTCCTGCATCGTGCTGGCAAGTTGCTGTGTTTCGGCTTCACTCAGGGGGTAGGCAGACGTCACATGGACCGCCACTGTGCTCTCTACCGCCTGCTTGAGCTGATCGAACAGCATTGCCACCTCTGGCAGCAGTGAGAGGCGGCCGTTATCAGACATGATGGCCAGCAAGTTTACGACTGCTGCTGGCACCGCTTCGCCTGCCAGGCTGGCGAGCGTTGATGCTCGTTGCGCGGCCGTTTGATTCGGGTCGCGCATAGCGGCTGCGATCTTCGGTTCATTAGTAATCGCTGCCAGCTCCGACAACGACGTTTGCCATGCGGCCAAGTCACCTGCTGCTCGGGCATGTTCAAAGGCTGCGCGCGCGTAAGGCCTGGCAAGCGTCGTCGGTTCAATCATCGATCAAGACTCCGCCGCCAGCGACTGAAGCAGATCCGCGTGCTTGTCGGCATCGATCTCTGCGGCAAGAATTTTTTCAGCCCCAGCAAGCGCTAGCGCACTGACCTGCGTCATAAGCTGTTCTTGCGCGCGGGCACGTTCTTGCTCAATCTCAGCGGCAGCTGCCGCTTTGACCCGCTGTGCTTCAGCAGTGGCAGCTTCTTTTGCTTCTTCGACCAACGCTTGCGCGCGCTTGTTTGCGGCCTCAATGATCCCGGCCGCCTCTCGTTTAGCTTCGGCAAGCTGCTCATCTGCCTGTTGCTTCGCGACCTCCAGGTCATGCCCGGCGCGATCGGCGGCCGCCAGGCCGTCGGCGATCTTATTTTGCCGCTCCGCCATGGCGCCAGCAATCGGGGGCCACACGTAACGCATACAGAACGCCACAAATGCCACAAAGGCAATCAGCTGTCCTATCAGGGTGAGATTAATATTCACTCGTTACTCCCGTGGTGCAAGGGATGGGAACACCCATCTTCACTATCAATGTGGCTGTTTAACCTGCGACCACAAAAATGAGGTACATGGCGATACCCACACCAATAATCGGGATCGCATCGACTAGACCTGCGCCCAGAAAGAATGTTCCCTGCAGCTTGGGGGCCAGCTCTGGCTGACGGGCAGAGCCCTCAATCAGCTTACCGCCCAAAATGCCTACGCCGATCGCGGCACCCATTCCACCGAGGCCCATCATGATGGCGGCGGCAACGTAAATCAGTTCCATGGTTGTCTCCTAAAGGTAACTGTTAATCAAAAATCAATGGTCCTCGTGCGCCATGCTGAGGTACACGATGGTCAGAACCATAAAAATAAAGGCCTGTAGCGTGATCACCAGAATATGGAAAATCGCCCAGCCGATTTGTAGCAGCGCTGCCGGCAGCAGCCAGAACACCCCAACGCTGAAGAGCGCCGCAATCAGAATAAAGATCATCTCGCCCGCATACATGTTGCCAAACAGCCGGAGCCCCAAAGAGAACGGCTTGGCCAACAGACCGACAACTTCCATAAACAAGTTCACGGGAATAAAAAGCGGGTGGTTAAAAGGGTTCAGCGTGAGCTCCTTTACGAAGCCGAAACCTTTGACCTTGATGGAATAGAACAACATCAGCACAAACACGCCAACGGCCATGCCCATCGTGATGTTGGGATCTGTCGAAGGGACAATTTTCTGGTACTCAACCCCCGCCAGCATGAGCGTATGGGGGATCAGGTCCACGGGGATCAAGTCCATCAGGTTCATCAGAAATACCCACACAAAAATCGTGAGGGCCAGAGGCGCGATCAGCGGATTGCGTCCATGAAACGTGTCTTTCACGGTGCCGTCTACAAACTCGACCACCATTTCAACGAAATTCACAAGTCCAGAGGGTATACCGGCTGTAGCGTTGACCGCGACACGGCGGAAAAGCCAGCAGAATAGGACGCCCAAACCCACAGACCAAAACATGGAGTCGACGTGAATCGCATTAAAACCCATGGCAGTGATTTCGTCGGCGCCATGGGCCATAGCCCACTGACCGCCCTCGGCTACAACGCTACCATCGTATCGCTCATAACCGCCGGGCAACTTGCCATAGGTTAAGTTGGTCAGGTGGTGAACGATGTATTCTGATACGGTCTGACTGTCGCCGTTTGCCGCCATTGTTACCCTTGTACTCCCGTGCCCAAATGAGCCGCTAGTTTCCTTTGCGCTTCAACCTGCGCGCATTCTGTTATCCCGTCGCTGCTGCCAAACCAACACGGCCGGCGGCAAAAACAAAGCCAGTGCGGTGCCAGCCAACACGCTTAGGGGCTCACTGTCAGGCCGCAACGCAAACAACGCTGCAAATCCTGCCGCCGCTAAGCTGTAGCGGGCAAGGCCCAGCCATGCCGGGCTGATCGCTGATCGTCCCGAGGTGACACTAGTCGCCAACCAAGCGCTGGGCAACAGCACCACGGCCGCACCCAACAACATGTCCAGAGAAGTATTGAAGCCCCGTAAAACACCGGCGACCACTGCCACTCCGACCAAGAATATCGCTGTGGTGACCACCGCGCTCAGCAGGCGCTTTCTGGTGGTCGCGAAGGGTGCGGAAGCAACGTGTCTGGCCAAGGTAAACCCAGCCCCCCTTTCATGCGGTGGGGAGTGTAGTGGAAAGGCCTAAACCCTTCAATACGCGGGAATTAGCGGAATTTGCCGAGTACGCCGTCTAGCTCCTCGAGACTCGTGTAGTGAATCTCGAGCCGGCCCTTACCATTTTGCTGGTGCTGAATTCTCACTTTAGCGCCAAGCCGACCGCTCAGGTCTGTCTCCAGCCGGCTGATGTTCGGGTCTACCGGTGAGTCAGGTGCTGGTTTAGCTCCCCAACCACGCACCATGGCTTCAGTCTGACGAACCGAAAGCGCCCGTTTACAAACAGCTCGTGCGGCACGGATCTGATCGCCACCGCCCAACCCGAGTAGCACCTTGGCGTGTCCGGCATCCAGCTCGCTCCGCTCCAGCATGCCCAGCACTTCGCTTTCCAGTTTCAATAATCGCAAAAGGTTGGCTACCGCAGAACGAGATCGGCCCACCGCCTCGGCCACTTGCTCCTGACTCAAACCGAACTCGTCTTGAAGCCGCTTCAATCCCAGACCTTCTTCAACTGGATTAAGGTCCTCGCGCTGGATATTTTCGATCAGGCCGATAGCGATAGCCGTCTCATCTGTCACATCTTTAATAACAACTGGGATGCGGTCCAGCCCAGCCATTTGAGCCGCGCGCCAGCGGCGCTCGCCTGACAGAATCTCATAGCGATCATCTGCTAGCGGCCTCGCCACTACCGGCTGCAACACACCCTGAGCCTTAATGCTGCTAGCCAGCGTTTCCAGCGCTTCCTGTTCAAACTCTCGACGGGGTTGATAAGCGCCTCGTTGCAACCGCTCGATGGGTAGCTCTGGCATAGGGCTCGATGCGCCCGCCTCCGCTGACATCTCTTGCGCGGCCTGCGCGTCGTTCTGTCCTTTTGCTAGCACCCCGCTGCCCAGCAACGCCTCGAGACCCCGATTCAGCTTTCGCCTTTGCGCCATCAGTTATGTTCCTTATTTTGTTCTTGTCTGCGCATAAACTCCCCTGCCAACGCCATATACGCTGTTGAGCCACGAGACAGTCGATCATAGACAATACCGGGAACACCGTGGCTCGGCGCCTCTGCAAGGCGGACGTTTCTCGGAATCACCGTGCGATAGACGAGGCCTTCAAAATGCTGATGGAGCTGCTCGGATACTTCATTGGTCAAAGCATTGCGAGGATCATATAGGGTGCGCAGAATGCCTTCTATCCGCAGCGATGGATTGACCGTCTGAGAGACTGTATTGATCGTTTCCATCAGAGCGGAAAGCCCTTCAAGCGCAAAATACTCACACTGCATGGTAATGAGCACAGAGTCGGCCGCAACGAGCGCATTGAGTGTCAGCATATTGAGAGAGGGAGGGCAGTCGATAATCACGAAGTCATACAAAAACTTGCCGGCCTGAAGCGCTGTCTTCAAACGCTGCTCACGATCTTCAACTGACAACAGTGCCACCTCGGCCGCTGTCAGATCACTATCGGCTGGCACGCAATCCATAGCCAAGCCCTCAAGCTGCGTCGCGACTTTGGAGAGTGGCTGCTGCTCCACCAGAAGCTCAAAAGCCGTAGCCTCCAGACCCCCTTTTTGCAGGCCCACCGATACAGTGGCGTTTCCCTGGGGGTCAAGATCAATGAGCAGCACGCGTTTCTCCATCGCAGCGAGCGCTGCCGAAAGATTGACGCTGGTCGTGGTCTTGCCTACCCCGCCTTTTTGATTCGCTACCGCAATGACCTTCACGATTTCACCTTTTGATCCGCTGAATAGACAGCAGCTGGAATGGCCAGTCCCGCCCGGGCACGACGACGTTTTGCTGCGCTACCAACTCAAAACCGGGCAATAGAGAGCGACTCTCTTCAACCGCTGATTCTGTCTTCATGGCGAACAGCACGCCTTGATCATGCAATATATGCTCTATTCTTTCGATGGTTGTTGCCAGGTCGGCAAATGCCCTCGTTATCACTGCATCAGGGCGGTGAGTAGGCTGCCAATTCTCCACTCTGGTTGTCTCAACCTTGATGTTAGATAAACCCAGCGCCCTTTTCACCTCCAGCAAGAAGCGCGTTTTTTTACCATTGCTGTCCAATAACACGAACTCTGTATCCGGCTTTGCAATAGCCAGCGGGATACCCGGTAAGCCTGCGCCAGTGCCAATATCGGCCCACTTACGTCCTCGGATGTAGGGCATCACCGCAAGACTTTCAGATATGTGCCGAGAGAACAGTTCGGGGCGGTGGCGCACAGCTGTGAGATTAAAAGTGCGATTCCACTTTTGCATCAAATCGACATAGGCGATCAGTTGACTGATCTGCATGTCAGATAAGCTAATGCCGATATCCTCGGCTACGTTGTTTAGCAGCGCTGGCTCGGACTCAGCCATGCGCCGCAGCGCGCAAACTTTTGCTGCTGAGTTCTCGCTTTTTAAGGTGCACCAGAAGCAACGACAAGGCAGCAGGCGTCACGCCCGGTATACGACCGGCTCTCGCGAGATTAGCTGGTCTCATCTCGTTTAGCTTCTGGCGAATTTCATTGGACAAGCCTTCAACCTGATCAAAATTCAAGTCACTCGGAATCGACAGGGTTTCATGTCGCTGCAAGCGATCGACATCTTGCTGCTGGCGATCGATATAACCTGAATACTTAAGCTGGATCGAAACTTGCTCGGCCACTGCCTCTGACACGGGATTCGCCAGAGGAGAGATCTCTAGCAGATCCGCATAATTCAACTCAGGGCGTTTCAGTAACTCTGCCAGGGAGTACGCTCTAGATAAAGGTTTACTTAAGGTTGATGAAAGGGCAGCTGCCTCGTCACTCTCCGCCTGCACGAAGGTGCGTTCAAGTCGCGCTCGCTCTAGCGCGATGGCGTCCCGCTTTTCAACAAAGTGGCGCCACTGATCATCGCCTACCAATTGAAGCGTTCTGCCTTGTTCAGTGAGCCTCAGGTCAGCATTGTCTTCGCGCAGTTGCAGTCGATACTCGGCGCGAGAGGTAAACATACGGTAAGGCTCTGTCGTGCCTAAGGTCACCAAGTCATCGACCAGCACGCCGATGTAAGCCTCATCCCGACGCGGCACCCACGGTGCCATGTCTTTCACTTTTCGAGCGGCGTTGAGGCCAGCAAGCAGGCCTTGAGCAGCCGCCTCTTCATAACCAGTAGTACCATTAATTTGGCCTGCAAAATAAAGCCCTTCGATCGCTTTGGTTTCGAGGCTGTGATGCAAGTCACGGGGATCGAAGAAGTCATACTCAATGGCATAACCCGGCCGAGTGATCGCTGCGTTTTCCAAGCCTTTGATCGATCGAACCAACTGCAGTTGCACATCAAATGGTAGAGAGGTCGATATGCCATTGGGATACAACTCAATAGATGTCAGCCCCTCTGGCTCAACAAAAATTTGATGTGAATCTTTGTCTGCAAAGCGGTGAATTTTATCTTCAATGCTAGGGCAGTATCGCGGGCCAACTCCCTCTATAGTCCCGCTGAAAAGCGGCGATCGATCGAGGCCCTCACGGATAATATCGTGGGTATGGGTATTGGTGTGCGTGACCCAACAGCACCTTTGCTCCGGATGCTGATCCCGGCTGCCCAACAATGACATGACGGGCCTAGGTTCATCCCCCCATTGCTCCGGCATCGAAGCGAAATCCACTGACCTGGAATCCAATCTAGGCGGTGTCCCGGTCTTCAGTCGCCCCACCCTTGGGCAGAGCTCGCGGAGACGATCTGCCAATCCAATCGCCGCCTGATCGCCCATCCGCCCCCCGGACCGGTTCTCTTCGCCGACATGCATTTTTCCGCGGAGAAAGGTGCCAGCTGTCAGCACCACGGCTCCGGCGTGAAAGACAATCCCAGTGCGGGTAACCACACCTGATACCGATCCACCGGTGAGTTCAACGTCCTCCACGGAATCTTGAAAAACGTCGACACCACCCGCTTGCTCCAGCGCCGATCGAATTGCCTGACGGTACAGCACCCGATCAGCTTGTACACGAGTTGCGCGGACAGCTGGACCCTTTCGGGCATTTAATACTCTGAACTGTATGCCCGCTTGATCAGTGGCACGCGCCATCACGCCACCCAAGGCGTCAATCTCCCTCACCAGATGGCTTTTGCCGATACCACCAATCGCGGGGTTACACGACATCTGACCGAGCGTGTCGATGGCGTGGGTGATTAAGAGTGTGCGTGCACCGGTGCGAGCCGCAGCGAGTGTCGCTTCGGTCCCGGCATGGCCGCCGCCAATTACAATGACGTCGTAACGCTCAGGATGTCGGATCATTGTTGTGAAACTTAGGTCAAAGGGCACGAGAGTATAAACGTGTCGCTCTCAGGCATGAACTACTGCTTTTGTTGATACTGACCAAGAGCAGCTCAAGCTAAAGCGAGTGAACTGATTCGGGAATCTCATGTAATTAAATAAGATATTTTTATTAGAAGAATACCTTAATGTTATTATTATTAGCGGCACCATATTCAGTGGATAACAGCGTTTAGTTGTTAATTTTCAGCTATTTATAGTCAGGATAAGGTGCTGGAGAAGTGCCCCAGAGGCACTGCTTCGAACGGTGATAGTGTGGGGATTAATTTTCCTTGCTACTGCGCGCTAAAGTTACCAGAGCAACATCACCAGCTTTTCCGTGTCACTGTATACAGGTGTATCCACAGAGAAGAAGCGGCGTAATCGATTATTGATCGCAAATGAAGCAAGTTGTGTATGAAGTGTGGATGAGCGTGGGTATGTGAACTCCAGGGCAGCGCCAGCAAAAGTGCGCCCGCGGCTGGCTCAAGTGCGCCGGCTTGCTCGCTCAAAGAGGTTATTTACCAATACAAAAAGAGGAAAAAATCTCTCCGAGCAGATCATCTGCACCAAAGGCGCCGGTAATGGCACCTAATTCAGCATGAATTTTCCTCAGATCTTCTGCCAACAATTCTCCTGCTTGACTGATCTTGAACCGCTCAATCGCCGCATTTAGCTCTACCTGTGCTCTTTTGAGACACGTGACGTGGCGCTCTCTGGCGCTAAAAGGCGTTGTTGGCGCCGCCTCATCTACACCGAGACATTGGATGATGACCTGCTCTAGAGAATCGATTCCTTCTCCGGTCACAGCCGATACGGCAACCGTGAGGGGGCCAGATCCGTCTTTTTTATCAGCGGTTTTCACAACCCCCGGCGCGCGACCAGAGAGGTCTATTTTGTTCAGTACACGGACGAGGGGTTGTGAGTTGTCACCGGTGGAGAGCTCTGTCTCCTGGGGCTCTCGGTCGTCAATCACTTCGATAATGACATCGGCTGTGTCGAGCGCTGCTTGCGCTCTTTGGATGCCCTCTTGCTCTATCGCATCCGTCGCTACGCGAATCCCAGCAGTATCCGAGAGTTGGATTGCTACGCCCTCTATGGCAATGGACTGCTTAATAACATCGCGGGTGGTGCCGGGAATATCGGTAACAATGGCCACTGCCTGATTGGCTAACTGATTCATCAGACTGCTCTTTCCCGCATTTGGCGCACCAGTCATGACTATTTGTGCGCCCCGACCCAATAACGCGCCTCTTCTGGCTTGGGAGATTAATGTCGCCAACGCTTCCTGCATCTCGAGTAACGATGTGACAAAGTGACCCTCGCTGAGAAAGTCGACCTCTTCCTCCGGAAAGTCGATAGCAGCCTCTACATAGACTCTCAGGTTGATGATGCGTTGGTTGACCTGATTGACCGCGTCTGAAAACGCGCCTTGTAACGAGGCGGAGGCTTGACGTGCAGCCTGTTTTGTCGGTGCGTCGATCAAATCAGCGAGGCCCTCAGCTTGGGTGAGGTCTATTTTGTCGTTGAGGAACGCCCGCTCAGAGAATTCTCCTGGTCTGGCTAATCGCGCACCTTGTGACAAACAAGCCTCGAGCAACAGATTGGTCACTATCACCCCACCGTGGCAATGAAACTCGGCGACATCTTCTCCGGTAAATGACGCAGGGCGCTGAAAGAGTAGCGTCAGGCCGGTATCAATCACGTCACCGTCCTCTGCAAAAAAGCGGGTGAGAAGAGGCTGTCTGATTTGGACCGTGCTGCGTGTCAGTAGCGTGGCAATTGAAAACGCTTCCGGCCCAGATACGCGGATAATGCTGACGCCACCACGCCCGAGGGGAGTCGCAATGGCGGCTATAGTGTCTTGATCAAGCGAGAGGCTGTCGGATGACACAGGGCTTAATCAGACAGCGGCTTAGAGGGCACCGCTCTCAATTCTGCGATTGATTAGGTATTGCTGCCCCATCGACAGCAAGTTGTTGCACAACCAGTAAAGCACCAGCCCCGCCGGAAACCACAAAAAGAAGAAGGTGAACACAATGGGCATCCACTGCATGATTTTTGCCTGCATAGGATCCGGCGGCGCAGGGTTTAGTTTTTGCATGTAATACATGCTTGCCCCCATCAGAAGTGGCAGCACGAAATAGGGATCCATGACCGACAGATCGTCGATCCACAAGGCGAACGGCGCCTGCCTCAATTCAACCGACTCCATCAATACCCAGTAAAGCGCAATGAAAACAGGCATTTGAACGAGAATGGGGAAGCAGCCGCCCAGCGGATTGATTTTTTCTTTTTTGTACAACTCCATCATGGCTTGAGACTGCTTGGCTTTGTCATTGGCATATTCTTCTCTAATCGCCAGGATACGCGGCTGCACTTTCCGCATTCGAGCCATCGATTTGTAGCCAGCTGCCGACAGTTGGAAAAACGCGAGTTTGACCAACAGTGTGAGGAAGATAATGGCGACACCCCAGTTAATCACAATGCTCTGGATCACCGTCAGCAACCAAAATAGCGGTTGTGCAATCCACCAGAGCCAGCCGTAATCCACAACAAGGTCAAGGTGGGTCGCCAGGTCCGCCAGCACAGACTGGTTTTTCGGACCAACGTAAAGCTGATTACTAGTGGTTGCCGTCTCGCCCGGAGCGACCATCATGGCCGGGCCGGTGTAGCCTATTATGTTGTCGCCCGATTGGGTTTGGCGCGTTCTGAATCGGTAGGTGTTGTCCGGATCTGGCACCCACGCACTCACAAAATAATGTTGCAGCATGGCAATCCAGCCACCAGTGATATCTGCTCGGAAGGGGTCTTCGGCCATATCCTCAAAGTCGAACTTCGTAAATCGTTGATCGGGCTGAGTCAGCGCAGATCCTAGAAAAGGCTGCATACCCATTCCTGCGTCGCTGGCAGCAGGTGCTGCCGAACTATCACGTTTGAGCTGCACAAAAGGCGTGACCTGAGCCGCCTTGGCAGACAGATTGGTGATGATGTGAGCAACCTCCACTGTGTGGCTGCCGGGTTCAAAGCTGAAACGCTTGCTCACACGGAGCGCGCTGTCATCGCCAGCGTAGTCAATGACCACTTCCAGACGCTCTCCCTCAGGTTGTGTGTACACGTCCTGCGCGGCACGGTATTGCGCACGTTGTTTTTGGTCGATGCCATCCGGCCCAACCAACCCGGATTGCGCGACGTAGGTGCGCATGGCATTTCGCTCGAGTAATACAAAAGGGTCCGTCGAGTCATCGAGTGTTTTGGGGTAGTCCTTGAGCGCAGCGCCCACAACGTCGCCGCCTTCAAGGTCGATCTTGATTTCCAACACGTCCGTGTGCACGGTCACAATCCGCCCCGTTGTGACGGCAACGGGCCGTGAGTCGTCTAGGCCGCGATTGGTGGTGAGGTTGATATCTTCTTCTGCGGGCAGGTCCATGTCACCCTGCTTGCTGCTGCCTCCTGCCGCCTCGCGGGCCGTATCGAGCGTCACTGCTTCGGTGTCTACCATAGGTACCGAGGGCTGCGCCGCTTCCTGTTGGGCGGTACTGAATTGTGTCCACTCCCCCAGCAGCATGAAACCCAGCAGAACGCTAGCAGCGATTAGTGCGTAACGAGGGATATCCATAATGCGGTCTCAATCTCAGTGAGTGTGTTGAGGGCTTTTGGTTGGTGGCACGGGGTCGAACCCGCCGGCACACCAAGGGTGGCAGCGAATCAGCCTGCGACCGGTCAGCCAGACGCCCGATAGGGTACCGTGGGTCTTCAGCGCGTCAATCCCATATTGTGAACAGGTTGGGGTAAAGCGGCAGGACCTGCCCAGCCAGGGGCTTAGCGTCAATTGATAGCCACGGATTAACAGGGCTAACCCAGCCGCAACGCGCTGATCAATGGTCTGTAGCCACTGCATTACGACCTGACCTTTTGTCCCAGGGCGCGCCACAGCCGATCGAGTTCCTGCCACACGCCGGGGTTATCCATCTGATCTGCGGCTGGTCGTGCCAGGACAACCAGATCTATGGATTCATCAAAAGGATGGTGTCTAAATTGTTCCCGCACAAGTCGTTTGATTCGGTTGCGTCTGACCGCGCGCCGAATATTTTTTTTGGCGACCACGACGCCTAGTCTCGACGTTTTTGTCGCGCCGGGTGTGGCAAGCAGCAGAAAGGCGCCGCTGCTCACCTTGTATTCCGGGCTGTTAAACACTCGCCGGTAGTGGTCAGGTTGAGATAACTTGGCGGTATGAGGAAGGGTGGGCATGGCCCACGACGGCGATTTGCGGAAGGTGCTTAGGCGGACAAACGTCGGCGGCCGCGCGCGCGACGGCGAGCCAGGACTTTGCGCCCGCTCTTGGTGGCCATGCGGGCGCGGAACCCGTGATTGCGTTTTCGCTTGAGCACGCTAGGCTGAAATGTACGCTTCATGGCGATTACCTTTTCGTCTTCGTTTAACGCTATCGCTGTATCGCGACAGTGCGCTGTCAGCGGTGCGGGGCTTTATCAAGGCCCGGCGACCGTTAAGGGGCGCGGATTATAGGTAGCCTTTTAGGTCTATGCAAGGCTTGGGACGAGCGACTTATGCAATCTGCTTTCGGCACGAGTAAAAAGTTTCATCCCCACCTGCCCCCCCCAAAGGGCGGGAGTAAGAGATTGCCGCATGCATTGAAAAAGCCATGATTTCAGCGGCTTGCCTCACATGACGCCTGCGCAGTGTTGCCGGTGAGCCTGGTTTGACCTCTACGGCGCAATCGGGAAAACACAGGTTGGCCCTAAGATAAACACAGCTTATCCACAGGGGTAAAATTTTTTTCTTGCAAATGCGCGGCGCTTGGTTTACCTCGCCTAATAATTAATAGGCTATTGATTTTATTATACTTAAAACCTGTTGATGAGTGAGTGAGTTTGTGGATAACTAGGCGCCGTGACCGTAGGGCAGGCCAAACACACTTTAGGAGCGTTTGGGAAACGGCAGGAGCCAGCCACCCCTGAGAAGCAGCCTTTAAAAAGGCAGGATTTGAACCCAATTGGAGAAGCGCGTTGGTTGCCCCCCAGCCCCTCACGGACCCTTGGCAGCACTGCCTGAATCGACTCGGTGGTGATATTCCTCAGCAGCAATTTAATACCTGGATCAGGCCATTACGAGCCGAATGGCAGGAGTCCGGCCTTGTGTTGTCGGCGCCGAATCGTTTTATCCGAGATTTTGTGGCGGGCAAGTATTTGCCTCTGATTAACACCTATTTGCTCGATGTGGTGGCGCCGGCGGCTGCACAGGCATCAGTGACGGTGCAGGGCGGACAGCCAACTGCCCCACCTTCGGTCAGGCCGGTTGCTTTTGGCACAGGGCAGGCCGCAACCATACCTGCAGAGGCGCCCCCGCGCCCAGCCCCCGCCGCGCTCGTATCGCCTTCCAGCCTGGTTGAGGGCTACACTTTTGAGCGGTTTGTAGAGGGCAAGAGCAACCAGCTTGCCTTGGCGGCGGCCCAGCAGGTGGCTGAGCATCCAGGCCTCTCTTACAACCCCCTGTTTTTGTATGGTGGCGTTGGGCTCGGCAAGACACACCTCATGCACGCGGTCGGGAACGCCATGCGTCGCCAAAACCCCGAGGCTAAAGTCGTTTATCTTCACTCTGAGCGATTTGTCGCAGATATGGTGAAGGCATTGCAGTTGAACGCGATCAATGACTTTAAGCGCTTCTATCGTTCGGTTGACGCCTTGTTAATTGATGACATTCAGTTTTTCGCAAACAAAGACCGCTCCCAGGAAGAGTTTTTTCACACATTTAATGCGCTTCTTGAGGGTGGTCAGCAAATGATCCTTACGTGTGACCGTTACCCTAAGGAGATAGAGGGTGTAGAGGAGCGCTTGAAGTCACGCTTTGGTTGGGGATTAACGGTGGCGGTTGAGCCGCCGGACCTCGAAACACGCGTCGCTATCCTGATGAAAAAAGCAGAACAGAGCCACATATCGCTCGCACCAGACGCGGCGTTTTTCATCGCGCAACGCATCCGGTCGAACGTGCGGGAGCTGGAAGGTGCACTGAAGCGAGTGATCGCCAGTGCGAACTTTACGGGGCGGCCGTTTGATATCGAGTTGATTAAAGACAGCCTCAAAGACTTGTTTGCCTTGCAGGACAAACAGGTATCGCTGGATAACATCAAACGCAAGGTGGCCGAGTATTACAAAATCAAGGTGGCCGATTTAATGTCCAAAAGGCGCAATCGCTCAGTGGCGAGACCAAGACAGGTTGCCATGGCGATGTCGAGAGAGCTGACGCACCACAGTCTTCCAGAGATCGGTGATGCGTTTGGCGGGCGAGACCACACGACAGTTTTGCATGCATGTCGTAAAATCAAAGAGCTGCGGGACGTCAGCCCCGATATCAGCGAGGATTATCAAAACTTGCTTCGCGCGCTGACCACCTGATGGGCCAATCTACAGGGCGCGGACAACGCCCGGTTAATGCATAAGACTGAACGAGTTGAAAACATGAAATTCTCAATTACCCGCGATGCACTAATTAAACCGTTGAATTTGGTAGCGGGGGTCGTCGAGCGACGGCAAACACTGCCTATTTTATCTAACGTATTGCTGGTCCTAGAGGACAAAACCCTCTCACTTACTGGAACCGATCTTGAAGTCGAACTGGTAGGACGTGTCGATTTGGAGGCTGCCGGTGTTGACGGCGAGGTGACAGTCCCCGCGCGAAAATTGGTCGATATCTGTAAATCCCTCCCAGAGGGTTCCACTATAGAATTCTCCCTGGAGGCAGGCAAGGCCACCGTGAAGGCTGGCCGCAGCCGATTCACCTTGTCGACATTGCCAGCCGCGGACTTTCCAGCGGTGGAGAGTGGTGCTGGTTCGGTGGCATTATCCCTCGGTCAATCCCTGGTGAAACAGTTGATAGACAGCACGGCATTTGCCATGGCCCAACAGGACGTTCGCTATTACCTGAATGGGCTGTATCTGGAGATTTTGGGGGGCCGCCTGCGAGTGGTGGCGACAGATGGGCATCGGCTGGCTCTTGCAACAGGACCCGCTTTGGTCGAGGCCGCGGACACAGGGGTGATTATCCCGCGAAAGGGTGTGCTGGAGCTGTCGCGCCTGCTTGATGGGAGTGCGCCGCTGGAGCTTGCCATTGGCACTAATCATATCCGTGCCACGAATGAGCAATTTACGTTCACTTCCAAGCTTGTTGACGGCAAGTTCCCGGATTATGAGCGCGTTATCCCGAAAAATGCCGACAAGTCAGTTATCGGTGAGCGGGGCGAACTGAAGCAGGCATTCACGCGCACAGCGATCCTTTCGAACGAAAAATACCGAGGCGTTCGGCTAAAGCTGTCGGATAATAACCTCGACATCACGGCGAACAACCCCGAGCAAGAGCAGGCCGAAGAGGTGGTGGGTGTCCAGTACAGCGGCAGTGAGCTCGAGATTGGTTTCAATGTTAGTTATTTGCTCGACGTGTTGTCGGTGTTGGAGCAGCCCCAGGTTCGACTGTCTGTCTCAGATGAGGCGAGCTCAGCGCTACTTGAAAATGCCGAAGCGCCGTCGGAAGGTGAGCCCGAGCGACTCTACGTTGTGATGCCCATGCGGCTCTGACCAACGCCCTACCCGCTTCAATGCTGAAGCACATTACCATTGAGGGCGTCAGGAACTTGGCCCAGGTTCAGGTGGCCTTGCCAACTGGCGCGACGGCGCTTTTCGGTGCTAACGGCTCGGGAAAAACCAGCTTCCTTGAGGCGATCCATTTGCTGGCTGTTGGCCGCTCTTTCAGAACACACCAATCAAAGCCAGTGATCCAGCGCGGCTTGGCACACTGCCGTATCGTTGGAGAGGTGCAGCGCCGCGGTCGCTCCATCATTATGGGGCTTGAAAAACACCGCGACGGCGTCGTTAAGGCGCGGGTAGCTGGCGAAAACGTGCCATCACTGTCCGAGTTGGCACTCCACCTGCCGCTGGTGTTGCTGGATACTGAGGGGTTGGGCGTTGTCACAGGACCGCCAGAGGGGCGCCGACGCTTGCTCGACGGCACTTTGTTCCACGTGGAACAGGGGTTTTTATCCCAGTGGAAGCGCTATGCTTCGGCAGTGCGGCAGCGTAATAGTGGGCTGCGCCGTGGTATACTCGACAGCGATAAGGCGTGGCGTCGGGAGATTGCAGAAACGGGTGCCCTGCTTACTCAGCACAGGCAAGCAGTTGCTGCGAAACTGGCGGATAAATTGACGCGATTGGCTCCCGCCCTCTCTGAGGACTTCGAGGCTCTCGAGGTGGTTTTTCGTGCGGGTTGGGATCAAAAGCTGTCGCTGCTTGAGGCGTTGGAGCGCAATGCAGCCAGCGACGCCGCGCAGGGTTTTACTCAGGTCGGCCCGCATCGGGCTGATTTGCGATTAATGCGCGATGGCGTGCTGGCGGCCGATGTGCTGTCGCGAGGCCAGCTGAAGCTGGCTTTGGTGGCGCTGAAGCTGGTTCAGGGGGCGTTAATAGAGGATGCTTCCTCAATACCGCCGCTCTATTTGGTGGATGATTTGCCCGCTGAACTGGATCGGGAGCACTGCGCCAGGGTATGTGAGCAGCTTGGCGCTGGGCGCCAAGTGATATTAACGGCGGTAGATCGGGCGTCGCTTGAGGCCGCTTGGGGGGACAAACCGCTCAACTTGTTCCACGTGGAACAAGGGCGGGTGTTGCCGGCGTAATTGAGTCGCAATGGGGCGCCGTTTGGGCTTACGGGCACATTTTATTATCTAACTGTTTAGTGGGGCTGCATGTCAGACGAAAATCTAGAGAACCCAGAATCTGGTGATTACGACTCCTCCAGCATCAAAGTATTGAAAGGCTTAGATGCGGTGCGAAAGCGCCCCGGCATGTACATTGGGGACACCGATGACGGTACCGGCTTGCACCATATGGTGTTTGAGCTGGTTGACAACAGCATTGACGAGGCGCTAGCGGGTCACTGCAGCCAAATTGACGTCATTATTCACCCCGACGAGTCAGTGACAGTCGCTGACAATGGCCGCGGCATTCCCACCGAGCAGCACGAGGAAGGCGTGTCTGCAGCGGAAGTCATTATGACGGTGCTGCACGCTGGCGGTAAGTTCGATGACAATACATACAAGGTGTCGGGAGGGCTGCACGGTGTGGGTGTTTCGGTCGTCAACGCACTGTCTTCTTCTTTGCAGCTCACTATTCGCCGCAAAGGCGAGTTGTTCGAGCAGATCTATGCACATGGTGTTCCTGAGACGCCTTTGGCGGTAGTGGGCGAAACCAGCGAGACCGGCACGTCCGTGCGATTCACGCCTTCGCCGGAGACTTTTAACAATATTGTTTTTCACTACGATGTATTAGGAAAGCGGCTGCGAGAGCTTGCTTTTTTGAATAGTGGTGTACGAATCCTGTTAAAGGACGAGCGTTCAGGTGAAGAGGAGCTGTTTGCTTATGAGGGTGGATTGCGCGCCTTCGTCGAGTTTTTGAATCAGAGCAAGACGCCCATCGCGAAAGTATGCCACTTTCAGGCTGAGGCCGAGGAGGGTGTTGAGGTCGAAGTGGCCCTGCAATGGAATGATGGATTCCAGGAAGGCCTTTACTGCTACACCAACAATATTCCGCAGCGAGACGGTGGCACACACCTAGCTGGTTTTCGGGCTGCCCTCACCCGCTGCTTGAATAATTACATTGAAAAAGAAGGACTTGCGAAGAAGGCGAAGGTCTCCACGACGGGCGATGACGCGCGAGAAGGCCTGACTGCCATTTTGTCGGTGAAGGTGCCCGACCCTAAGTTCTCCTCTCAAACTAAAGACAAATTGGTATCGAGCGAAGTGAAGGGCGCGGTTGAGCAGGCGATGAACCAGTTTTTCAGTGACTATCTGATGGAAAATCCATCTGATGCCAAGCTGGTGGTCGGAAAAATGATCGATGCCGCGCGTGCCCGAGAAGCGGCGCGTAAGGCGCGAGAAATGACGCGCCGAAAGGGAGCGCTCGATATCGCTGGCCTTCCCGGCAAATTAGCAGACTGTCAGGAACGCGACCCTGCGCTGAGCGAGCTGTACTTGGTGGAGGGAGATTCTGCGGGTGGTTCTGCCAAGCAAGGGCGCAATCGCAAGTTTCAGGCTATCTTGCCGCTCAAAGGCAAGATTCTGAATGTGGAGAAGGCTCGCTTCGACAAAATGCTGGGCTCTGCTGAGATCGGTAATCTCGTTACTGCTCTGGGCTGCGGCATTGGTAAAGACGAGTTTGATCCAGAGAAGCTCCGATATCACCGAATTATTATCATGACGGATGCTGATGTGGATGGATCACATATCCGCACGCTTTACCTGACCTTCTTTTTCCGGGAGATGCGCGAACTCATCGACCGTGGACATGTGTACATCGCGCAACCCCCGCTTTACAAGCTGGCGCGCGGCAAGCAAAGCCGCTACCTCAAGGATGAGCCTGCTTTGGCTGAGTATTTGACACAGTCGGCGCTCGAAGAGGCTGCGATTTTCACTAATGCTGAAGCGCCACCCCTGGCAGGTGAAGCGTTGGCAGAGCTGGTGTCATCGTATCAAGCGGTGGCTTCTGACACCGAGCGACTGGCGCGAGTGTATCCTCGGGATGTGCTTTGGGCGATGATGGCGGTGCCTTCACTGGCCACCGAAGATTTGGTGGATGAGGCCAAAGTTCAGGCATTCGCGACCTCGTTAAGTGAGCGCTTACTTACCCCACAAGACAAGTCAGTGGTATACGAAATTTTTGTGCGGCAGGATCCAGAGCGTGGTTTTTATTACCCCGTTGTGCGTCGTACTGCCCACAGCGTCGCGACGGATACGGTTCTGGGCCGAGGTTTTTTTGACTCGCCAGAATATCTGGCGTTACGTGCTCTGGGCGAGCGTCTCGATGGCCTCATTGAAGCAGACGGGTTTTTTCAGCGCGGAGAAAAGCGTTTCGACACGCAAGATTTTGCTGCGGGATTGGACTGGTTGCTGGCAGAAGCGAGGAAAGGCTGCAGCATTCAGCGCTACAAAGGCCTCGGTGAGATGAACCCCGAACAACTGTGGGAGACCACGATGGACCCCGAAGCCCGCCGCATGTTGCAGGTGACCATCGAAGATGCCTTCCTTGCCGACCAAATGTTCTCCACGCTGATGGGAGATGACGTCGAGCCGCGCCGGGAATTTATCGAGCAGAACGCTTTGGCAGTGGCTAACCTCGATATCTAACGATCAGGCGTTATTCGGCGTCTTGGGGTGTGAGCGGATCGTCCTTCGCTTCTTCGAGCCGCGCCGTTTCAACGTCGGGGTCGATTGGGGCGAGTGTCTCGGGGAATGATTTGTTGGCTCGCTGGGACAGCGATTTAAATCGTGACACTTTCCCCAACAAGCCTTGCTTGCCCCGAGTCGCTTTGACGACGTCGTTGTATTTGTTGGCAGTGGTCGAAATGGATGTGCCGAGCGCATAGAGCCGGTCACCTAAAAGGCAGACGGTGTTGTAGATGTCTCCGGCTCGTTCACTGATTTCCCTCGCCTCACGATTGCTGTGCTCGATCATCCACAGGTTCGCGACTGTCCTGAGAATGGGCATCAGCGTGGTGTGTGAGACCAACACCACATTCTTTTGGTATCCATGATTAAAAAGCTCTCGCTGGCTGCGCATCACTTCAATGTAAGCCGGCTCTACCGGCATGAACATAAGCACAAAATCAGGACTTTCCATTCCTGGAAGATTCGCATAGTCCTTGGCTGACAAGGCATCGATGTGATGTCGCACTGCCTTCGCGTGCGCTTCAAGCGCGCTGGCGCGTTCTGCGTCGGTGTCAGCCGTTACTGCCCGCTCGTAGTCGACCAGCGACACCTTGCTGTCGATGACTAGGTTTTTCCCCTCCGGTAGCCGAATCACAAAATCAGGCAGGTGACGATCACCCTGCTCATCCTTAATGGCGACTTGTGCATCGTAGTGCTCACCCCGTTGAAGACCGGCGAGCTCGAGGGTTTTTTCCAGCTGGGCCTCACCCCAGTTACCGACCAGCTTTTTGTCCCCTTTCAGCGCGCGGGTCAGGTTTTGTGCTTCACCGGACATAGAGACCCCCACCGACTCGAGATGCTTGATCTGCTCGCCCAGCGATGCGCTATTGCGCACCATATCCGTATGCACCTGGTTCACCCGAGTCTGGAACTGGTCAATTTTTTCGGCCAGCGGCTTCAGTAAACTATCAAGGCTTTTCTGATTAGTGGACTCCAGCGCCTTGCCGGATGAAGCAAGCAGTTTTTGGCCAACCACCTCCAATTCAGCGCGAAGCGTTGTGCGAGATTCCTCCACCCATTTCATTTGGTTCTGATGATGGGTGTCCCGCTCTGAGAGGGTGGCGCTTTGTGCACTAAGCTGCGCCTTTACCGACGACAACTCCTGCTGCAGTGTGGTGAGTTCAGACTCAAGGGTATGATTGCGTTCGCTGGCCAGAGTAGCGGCGGTCCTTTGGGCGACCGCCTCCGATTGTGCCGCCGTGAGCTCTTGGCGTCGTTTTTGAAGCTGAATCAAGCTCAGCAGTAGGCCCGCTCCGCTGGCCGCGGCCAAACCCAACCAGAACACCGGCTCAACGGTCATTCAGCCGCCGATGACAGCAACGCCAGATCAGCGACCTGCGTAAACAGGGCTCGCAAACCATTGAGAAGTTGCAGCCGATTCAAGCGTTCAGCAGGGTCCTCTGCATTGACCATGACGCTGTCAAAAAACGTGTCCACAGGTCCGCGAAGTTGGGCGAGCTCATCGAGCGCGCCCTGATAATTTCTATCCGCTAATAACGGCGCTAATGCTGCCCCGACGCGGCAAACCGCCTCCAACAGTATGTGCTCGGCCTCATGGGCGAAGAGTTTTGGGTCGGCGGCTATGCCATCGATATTGTCTGCTTTTGCCAGAATATTGGCGACCCTTTTATTGGCCGCGGCGAGATGCTCGGCCGTCTCCGTTTTGGCAAACGCGGCCAGCGCGCGAACGCGCAGATCGATATCGAACAGGTCGGTAGCGCCCGCCGCCAGCGCCGCACGCACCACAGAGATATGGATCCCATCATCGTCATACCAGTTACCAAGCCGCTCAATGATGTAGTGCGACACCACATCAGCCGTGTCCGGCAACAGCTCAGCAGTATGTTGCTCGAATGCCTCCTGCAACAGTTTGGTCAAAGAGAGCGGCTTTTTAAGGTCGATCAGCATCCTGATCACAGCCAGAGATGCTCTGCGCAAAGCAAAAGGATCTTTAGAGCCGGTAGGGGGCTCACCAATGCCAAAAATCCCGACTAATGTATCGAGGCGGTCCGCCAGTGCGACGGCGGTTGCCTCGGGAGAAGGAGGCAGCTCGTCGCCAGCAAAACGGGGGTAATAGTGGTACTCAATAGCCTCCGCGACAGCGGCAGATTCTTCATCATGGCGCGCATACTCGGCACCGGCGATACCTTGAAGCTCTGGGAACTCCAGCACCATTTCTGACACCAGATCGCACTTGCTTAGCTCGGCCGCCCTGACGGTAATAGTCTCATCGGCGCCAATGGTTTGTGCCAGCTGCCTGCCGATGGCCACCATGCGTCGAGTTTTGTCCAGCAGGCTCCCCAATTGGTGTTGAAACACCACGCTACCCAATCGCTCCTGCCGCGAGATCAGTGGCGATTGCTTGTCATTGGCAAAGAAAAAAGCCGCATCGCTCAATCTGGGCCGGATCACGCGTTGGTTGCCCGACACAACCTGCTCTGGCTGTTGGCTCTCAATATTAGCGACGGTGATGAAGGCGGGCAGCAATGCCCCGCTGTTCGCATCGTTGAGGTGAAAATATTTTTGGTGGGTCTTCATTGCAGAGATCAGCGCCTGAGCAGGCACTGCCAAAAACTCCGTATCGAAGCTGCCCCGCAAGGCTGCCGGCCATTCCACTAGCCCGGTGACCTCGTCCAGCAGGTCATCAGACAGCGCGACCACTTCGTCCTGATTCGCCAGCGCGAGCACTTGCTCCGCAATGCGAGCGCGCCGCTCGTCCACGTCAACGATCACGTGCACCTCCCGCATCGCATCTTGATACGCCGCTGGTGTGCTGATGGTCACGGGGCTGTTGTGATGGAAGCGGTGGCCCCGACTATCTCGGCCACTCCCGAGTCCAAATAACTCGAGCGGCAGCACGGCATCCCCGAAAATCAACAGCAGCCACTGCACTGGGCGTAAAAACTCGTCGCGAGAGCGCCCCCAGCGCATTCGCTTTGACACGGGTATGGCAGAAACCGCGTTGGCAATGATGTCAGGAATCACCTTGGCGGCCTGCGCGCCTTTTTGCGAGACATGAGCGGCAACACGCTCTACTCCTTGTTCCTCGACGATCATCAGGTCGTCTGCAGAGACGCCCTGTTTGCGTGCAAAACCTTCGGCCGCCTTGGTCCACGCGCCCCCATCGTCTTTTGCTGCGGAGACGGGCGGCCCCACCACGTGCTGTTCGCTATCGGGGCCTTTAATCGCCACGTTTTCAACCCATACCGTTAGGCGTCGCGGCGTTGAAAAATGGTGTGCTTCGGTGAAGGGCAAGCCGGCTGCTGTAAGGCCATCGGTCACGCCCTGGCACAAAGCGGCGGCCATGGCTGTGATCTCGCCGGCCGGCAATTCCTCGGTTCCCAGTTCAAACAAGAGATCGGCGGCGTTCATGATTCGTCACCTGCGGCCGCTTCTAGTTGTGCAAGGGCGGCGGCGGCCAGGTCAGGATCAGCTTGTGGAAAGCCGAGCGCACCTCGCGCTGCCACATAGGCCTCCGCAGCCGCTCTCGCCAACGAGCGAACCCGCAAGATGTAGCGTTGTCTCTCTGTCACACCAATGGCGTGACGAGCATCGAGGAGATTGAACGTGTGGGATGCCTTCATGACGTGTTCGTAGGCGGGGAGTGGCAACTGTCTCGCCGCCAGTCGCATCGCTTCGCGTTCACAGAACTCAAACTGGGAAAACAGGTAATCAACGTCTGCTTCAACAAAGTTAAAGGTCGACATTTCCACTTCGTTCTGGTGATACACATCACCGTATGTGACCGGCCCGGAAGGCGTGTTTGCCCAGACGAGGTCATAGACTGACTCGACCCCCTGCAGGTACATCGCGATGCGCTCCAAACCGTAGGTCAGTTCACCGGTTACGGGGTGGCACTCCAACCCGCCTGCCTGCTGAAAATAGGTGAACTGACTGACTTCCATCCCGTTCAGCCACACCTCCCAACCCAGACCCCAGGCGCCCAGAGTGGGTGATTCCCAGTTGTCCTCGACAAAACGGATATCGTGGACCAGCGGGTCGATGCCCAGCGCGAACAGGCTGCCGAGATAAAGATCTTGGAAATCGGCCGGGGAGGGCTTCATGACTACCTGAAACTGGTAGTAGTGCTGCAAACGATTGGGGTTGTCGCCATAGCGGCCGTCGGCGGGGCGCCGGCTAGGCTGAACGTAGGCAGCGTTCCAGTTTTCGGGACCTAGTGCGCGCAAGAAGGTGGCGGGATGGAAAGTGCCGGCTCCCACTTCCATGTCCAAAGGTTGTAACACCACGCAACCGTGGTTGGCCCAGTAGCCCTGCAACCGCAGAATAACCTCTTGAAATGTTGCAGGCGCCACGAAGTACAACCTAAAGTCGACGAGAGCAGTTAGTATAACTGCGTTGCTCGCGCCATAATCACTTTTCCCACACTGACCCCGTCAAATTCCCCTTAACATATGCCTGCATCGCCCAAACCGCTCTGGCTGGAGTGGACAGTCATTTTGCTCATCCGGTTGATGATCGTCGCGACGCGTCTGATGCCGCTCGTCTGGGCCCGCGCGTTGGGCAGAGGGGTCGGTGCCGGTCTTTATCACTTCAACAGCCGCATGCGGCGGGTGGCCATTCGCAATCTTGAGTTGGCGTACCCGGAATGGACACCCAGCAGGCGGCGGGTGGTGGCTCGGCAAAGCGTTCAGTCCACCGGAGAGCTGATGTCTGAAATGGGCCGAGTGTGGACGCAGCCCTGGACACAAACAGCGCTACTGCTTGAAGTTGAGGGTCTAGGCTGCGTGACTGAACCGCTGGCTTCTGGGCAAGGCGTTATCGTCTTGGGCCCGCATCTGGGTAACTGGGAGCTGCTAGGTATGCACTTGGCAACTTTGGGCAACTTGGTGGCGCTTTATGAGCCGATACCCCTGCAAAAACTCGATGAGTTGGTGCATCGCGGCCGACAATGCACTGGTGGGAAGCTGGTGCCCACCACGCCGCGCGGCATCGCTGAGTTGGTTCGCTCGGTGCGAGCGGGCGGTATTACCGGCATCCTGCCCGATCAGGTACCCAACGTTGAAAATGCAGGCCTCAATGCGCCTTTTTTTGGTGTTGAGTGCTTCACTGCTGCGCTGGCGTCCAACCTCATTAGAAAGTCGGGAGCAGCACCGGTAATGGGCACAGTGTTGCGGACCGAAAAAGGTTTTCGCGCGGTATACCGGCCTGCCGAACCGGGCGTGCAGAGCGACGATACTCTCGAGGCGCTGAGCGCGATCAATCTCGGGGTGGAAAAGCTAATCGCCGGGAATGAGCAGCAATACCAGTGGCAGTACAAGCGTTTTCGTTGCCGGCCTAGAGGGGTGGTGGATCATTACGACTGGTCGACTATGCCGTTGCTGGACGAGACAGGACTCAAAAAATGACGCAGGTCACGGGGAAAGTGATTGCCGGTCTCATCGGGTTCATGGCGTTTGGGCCGGCGGGGCTGTTGTTTGGTTTGGTGTTGGGCCACGCTTTTGACAGGGGGTTGTGGCGCGCACTCCAGCTTTCAGGGCCCGAAGCCGCGCACATCATGCGCGCTCAATTCTTTGAAACCACGTTCACCTTGCTGGGGTTTGTGGCAAAGGCGGACGGCCGCGTGTCGGAGGCAGAGGTAGCCCAAACCGAGGCCCTGTTCGTTCAGCTCAGACTGAATGCCGCTCAGCGCCGCAGTGCGATTGAGCATTTTAAAAAGGGATCGGCGCCCGGCTTTGATCCTGCCTCTACCGTCGCCAAGTTCAATGACTGTCTGGGCCCTCGGCGTCAGGCGCAGCATACGCTGATGGCTTTTCTAGTGGGCATTGCATTGGCCGATGGCACTTTCTCGGAAACTGAGCGCGGCGCTTTATATCGATTGGCAGAGTTGCTGAGCTTGCCGCGTCGTGAAGTGGATCAGTTGATTTCTATGGTCAACGCTCAGGCCCAGTTTCAGCAGCGTAGCAATCAGCAATCGAGTGCAGGAGGTGGTTATCGCCCCCGCAATGCCGAGACAGAGCTGAACACGGCCTATGCCGCATTGGGTCTCAGTGCTGATGCCTCGGGTGCGGAGATCAAGCGGCGGTATCGAAAACTCATGAGTGAGAACCATCCCGACAAGCTCATCGCGGAGGGGGTGCCCGATGAGTTGCTCCGGGTGGCGACTGAGCGGGCTCAGGAAATCACAGCAGCGTATGAGGTGATTCAACAGGCGCGCGGATCAAAATAGCGGTGCGGGTCAGTGTCGCCAGAAGGCGGGCGTCAGCAACACCAGTAGTGTAAATACCTCCAGCCGGCCCATAAGCATGGCGAGGCAGAGTATGAGCTGGCCCGGTTCGCTGACGGCACCATAATGATCGGCCACCTCGCCAAGCCCCGGCCCGAGGTTGTTCATTGTGGCCACTACGGCGGAGAACGCGGAAATAAAGTCGAGATTAGTTGCCAGCAGGGCCAACCAGATCATGACAAAACAAAACATGTACACCGCAAAGAAACTCCACACGGCGCTGATCACTTCGGTTTGCACTCTCCGTGCATCGAGCTTCAAGGGGATGACCGCGTTGGGGTGAAGCAGTTGTCGCAGCTCGCGCACACCCTGACGAAAGATGAGCAGAATCCGCATGGCCTTCATGCCACCGCCGGTGGAGCCTACACATCCGCCCATGAAACTGAGTATCAACAGCAGTATTGGCAAAAACAGCGGCCAGACGGAAAAGTCCTGTGTGGTGAATCCGGTCGTCGTGGCGATGGAGATGGTTTGGAACAGTCCATGAATGACACTGTCCTCGAAATTGAGGGTTTCGGTGGTTAATAGCAGGCAACAGACCACGATCGTCGCTGATGCAATCACCGTGATAAAAAATGCGGTCTCGGAATCCCTAGCATAGACGCGCACGTTGCGGCGCTGAAGCGCGATGAAGTGTAGCCCGAAGTTAATGGCTGACAGCAGCATGAACACAGAGCTCACTAGCAGCACACGGTTTTGCTCGTAGTGTCCGAGACTGGCGTCGTGGGTGGAGAAGCCGCCGATCGCCACAGTGGAAAAAGCGTGACAGATCGCGTCGAATACGGACATGCCCGCAGCGAAATAGCTGGCTGCACAGGCGACGGTCAGTAGCAAGTAGATACCGAACAGGGCCTTGGCGGTACTGGTGATACGCGGCGTCAGCTTGCGGTCCTTGGACGGCCCTGCGCTTTCAGCACGGTATAGCTGCATGCCGCCGATGCCGAGCATGGGCAGGATTGCTACCGCCAACACAATAATGCCTATACCACCCAGCCACTGCAGGAGCTGCCGGTAGAAGAGTAACGATTGAGGCAGGCTATCGAGGCCGGTAATCACCGTTGCACCGGTTGTCGTGAGGCCTGAGATCGATTCGAAAATAGCGCCTACGGGGCTCAGTGCGAGATCGGGAGCGAGCCAAAGCGGTATGGCGCCGAACAAGCCCAGCACCACCCAAAATAAAGCCGTGACCATAAACCCGTCGCGGATATTCAGATCGCGGCTCATGTGGCGCGTCGGCAGCCAAAGCATGACGCCGGCAAACAGCGTTGTGGCAAGCCCCGTGGCAAATGCTGACTCAACACCGTCTTTAGAGATCAGTGACAGGAACAGGGAGGGCAACATCGCGGTGCTGAAAAGGATCAGCAATACGCCGATGATCTTAAACGCCATGGCGAACTGCATCAGATAAAGCCGAATCCCACAGCAAACAATTTTTCGACAGCGGAAATCTGCGTGCGGTCGGTGAGAAACAGTATCACGTGGTCATCGGCTTCTATCACCACGTGACCGTGTGCTATCAGCACTGCCTCTCCTCTCAGAATGGCCCCTACGGTCACACTTGAGGGGAGATTCAGCTCATCCAGCCTTCGTCCCACGACCTTGGATGATCGCGTATCCCCATGCGCGGTGACTTCAATGGCTTCAGCAGCTCCGCGTCGCAGCGAGTGCACGGCGCTGATGTCGCCGCGCCGGACATGCATCAGCAGACTGCTGATTGTGATCTGCTGTGGCGAGATGGCGATGTCAATTTCCTCGCCAATCAAGTCCGCATAGGCTGAGTTGGTAATCAGCGTGATCGCTTTTTTCGCGCCAAGCCGTTTCGCCAGCATAGACATCATGATGTTGGACTCGTCGTTGTCCGTCAGGGCGCAAAAAACATCGGTATTTTCAATATTTTCCTGTTGTAGCAGTAGCGGCTCATTTCCACTGCCATGCAGGACGATAGTGTTTTCCAGCATGTCTGACAGCACTCGGCACCGATCATAAGAGCGCTCGATCACCTTGACCTGATAGTCCTTTTCGAGACGCTTTGCGAGGGTGGCACCAATGTTGCCTCCCCCCGCAATCGTGATCCGATTGTAAGGCTTATCGACTTCTCGAAGCTCGGATGTCACGTCGCGGATATGTTCTTTGGCGGCAATAAAAAACACTTCGTCATCGGGTTCCACCACCGTCGCACCCACGGGAATAATGGGATCTCCGCCGCGCCTGAAGATCGCCGCGACCCGGGTATCGACCCGGGGCATGTGTTCGCGAATTTCCTGCAGTTCTCGCCCAACAATGGGCCCGCCGGCCAACGCCTTCACGGCGACCAGTCGGATCCGACCATCAGCAAAATCGAGTACCTGTAGTGAGCCGGGGTTGGCGATCAGCTGCTCAATATTCTTTGTTACGAGCTGCTCTGGGCCGATGATGACATCGACCGGAATAGCGCCTGATTCAAACAGTGATTTGTGCTGAGCGAGATAGTCTGCTGAGCGCACGCGGCTGATCTTGGTGGGCGTTCGATACAGCGTGAAGGCGACGGAACAGGCCAGCATGTTGATTTCATCACTGTCGGTGACAGCGATCAGCATGTCGGCGTCTTCTGCGCCAGCGTTCATCAATGTGGAGGGGTGAGCGCCGTTGCCCAGTACCGTGCGGATATCCAGACGCTCCTGAAGGCGCTTCAGGGTGGCGGCGTGCTCGTCGACGACCGTAATGTCGTTTTGTTCATCGGCGAGGTGTTCAGCGAGCGTGCCGCCCACTTGCCCCGCTCCGAGAATAATGATCTTCACCGGCCTCTGGACCCTCCCCAACGACCCGGGCACACCTTAAACCAAGTGAAACCCGCCACGCCATGTGGATTACTTACGTTGGCGGAGCGGTTCGCAGCGTTACTCAGTGGGCCTTTGCAACAGCGCAAAATACAGCCCGTCGCCACCATGCTGGTCAGGGAGGGTCTGCCAGCCATGCTGGCGTGGTGTGCCAGTGCTCAGCATTACCGTGTCGATATGCGCCGCGTGTTGGGAGGCAAAACGACCAACGACATCGTCGTTTTCAGCTGTTAATACTGAGCAAGTGACATAAAGCAATCGGCCCCCCGGCTTCAGCGCTGGCCAGAGTCCCTCGAGTATTGCCAGTTGTTGGCGGGCAAAACCTGCGATGTCGTCAGGCTCCCTGAGAATTTTGATGTCTGGGTTGCGCCTTATAACGCCGGTTGCCGAGCAGGGGACGTCGGCTAGGATCGCATCGAAGGGTGTGGCCATCAGCGTTTCCGGAAGTTCACTGGCGTCGGCCACGAGCGGAGTAAGCTGGAGATCCAGCCGCGCGGTGTTTTCGGTGACGCTTTGTAAGCGGGACTCGCTGATATCCAGCGCGACCAGCTCTTCTATTGCCGGCTGGAGCTCAAGCAGATGGCAGGCCTTCCCCCCCGGTGCCGCACAGGCGTCGAGTATGCGCTCTCCGGCCTTAGGCGCCAAAACGCGAGCGACCAGTTGGGCGGCACTGTCCTGAACGCTGGCCTTGCCTTCGCTAAACCCGGGTAGCAGCGATACATCGACAGGGCGACTGAGCACGACACCGTCCTGTGAAACAGCGCAGGGTGTCGCATCAATACCCGCTTCTGTCAGCAATCGCAGGTAATCATTGCGGGTACTTTTTATTTGGTTGACTCTCAGGGTCATGGGCGGTCGATGGCGGGCAGCTAAGGCAATCTGCTCGGCAGCCAAACCATATTGATCACACAGCTCAATGTGGAGCCATGCGGGCAGTGCCAGCTGTGCCGCCGGTGACAGCGCCTTGGCCGCGACACCATCCTGACGCTGGTAGGCGCGCAGCACACCATTGACCAGACCTTTGGCCCAGGGCTTCTTGAGTGCACGGGTGGCGTTGACAGTCTCTGAAACGACTGCGTGGTCGGGTGTACTCAGGTGCTCCAGCTCATAGCATCCGATGCACAGCAGAGCCATGATGTCCTGGTCCTTTCGTCGCAGCGGCTTGGCGAGAAAGTTGAGGCACGTTTCCGCTAGACAGGGCCATTCCCGCAATGTGCCGTATACCAATTCCTGACATAAAGGGCGCTGCGCGGTGTCCACCGCGTTGAGTGCATCAGGTAGAAGACGGTTTAATGACTGTCCGGCGACCACCCGACCAATGATGTTTGCCGCAACAGCTCGGGGCGAGGTCATTTTCAGCTAGGGCTCGCGTCGCCAAGGCGCTGCCCGGGTTGAAATCGCGCCGCGTGACCCTGTAGCAGTGTGGCGACAGACTGAGCTTTGGCGCCAGGGAGCTGAGCTTCGGTGATGACTAGCTGCCCCTTACCGCAGCCGACCCGGATACCAGCCTCATCCGCTGCGACGATCTCGCCCGAGGCGCCTAGGTGAGATTCATCGATGGCATGAGCGGATAACACCTTGAGTCTGTCGCCCTCAAGGTCAGTGTAAGAGCCTGGCGCCGGATGAAACGCTCGAACTCGGCGCGCCAGAACCGCTGCATCAGATGACCAGTTGAGCGCACCTTCTTGCTTGGCGATCTTGTGGGCGTAGCTGGCCTCACTGTCATCCTGTGGCGCCGCTGCGGCCAGCAGAATGTCGATGTTTTCCAGACAGTTGGTCAGTGCGGTGACACCGAGTTGAGCAAGATCATCGAGAAGCCCTCCACTGGTGTGGTCGGATCTAATGGGAAGTGTTCGGGTGAGGAGCACGGGTCCAGTATCCAGCCCAGGCTCCATCGCCATAATACTGATGCCCGTCTCGGTATCTCCTGCTTCAATAGCTCGCTGAACCGGCGCCGCGCCGCGCCACCGGGGTAATAGTGAGGCGTGAACATTCAGGCAACCCAGCCGAGGAATATCCAATATGGCAGCCGGCAGAATCAGCCCATAAGCCACCACGACCAGAATGTCGGCCTCGTACTGCGACAGGACTGCCTCGCTGTCAGCGGTTTTTAGCGACGCCGGCTGCCAGACAGGCAATTCTGCCTTCAGCGCTGCGGTCTTGACTGGCGAGGTCTGGAGGCGTTTTCCGCGGCCGGCCGGTCGGTCGGGCTGGCTCATCACCGCAACAACCTGATGAGGAGAATCAATTAAGCTCTGAAGATGTTGGGCGGCGAAGTCCGGGGTGCCCGCGAACACAACTTTAAGTGGTGTTGACATCGATCAGGCGCGACGTTTCTGTTCTTTGACGAGCTTGCTGCGGATCCGCTGTCTCTTAAGTGGCGACAGGTAATCGACGAAGAGCTTGCCTTCAAGGTGGTCTATCTCGTGCTGCAAACAAATACCCATGAGACCGTCTAGTCGTTCTGTGAAAGCGGTGCCGTCGCGGTCGAGCGCTGTCACCTCTACCACCTGAGGCCGCTCAACGGTCTCGTAGAATCCAGGCACCGACAAACAACCTTCGTCGTAGGTTCCCAGCGTCTCATCGATGACGGTGATCTCAGGATTGATAAAGACTCTAGGATCCGAATGGTCTTCGCTGAGGTCCATGACAATTACCCGCTCATGGACGTCGACTTGACTCGCCGCCAAACCAATGCCCGGCGCTGCATACATGGTGTCGAACATGTCATCGACAAGCTGCTGAATTCTCGCATCCACTGCAACAACCGGCGCCGCGCGGGTGCGCAGTCGCGGGTCGGGAAACTCAAGAATGGGGAGTAGGGCCATGTGCCGGGCTTCCAATGCCAATGCGGTTTGGTGGCGGAGAAAAGTGTTCGGATTTGGTCTTGCTCTGCCCGAATCGCCGCCGCACACTGAGATTATACCGCGATGCCAAGTATCTGTTGGTGCGAAAGGCGGGCAGTACACAATGGAGTGAATGCTGTGAAAGTGAGCAAATGGATTGCGATGTGCGTGGGGAGCATCCTCGATTGGAGAGGGCTGGTTCGACCAACAGCCCAGCGACTGATTGGTTCTTGCACGCTTGTTGTATTGGTAATGTTCAATGGTGCGGCGGCGCAAACTGACGAGCCGCTGACGCTGAACCCCGACGTCCCTCTGACCTATACCGTCCAGCCCGGCGATACGCTGTGGGAAATCTCAGCACTGTTTCTACGCGACCCATGGAGATGGGAAACGCTGTGGGCCGGCAATCCGCAGGTCGACAACCCGCACCTTATTTATCCGGGCGACACACTGAGACTGGTGTGGGAGTCCGGTCAACCCCGGTTGGTGCGTGTCGAGCAGGGCGATATCAAACTCTCTCCCAGCATGAGAGCCAGCCCACTGGATTTGGCTATTCCTGCGATTTCGCGGCAGCACATTGAGCCTTTCCTGCGCCAACATCAGGTGGTGGAGGTGGCGACACTGGACCGTGTGCCTTATGTGGTGTCGGGTGATGCCGGCCGCCTGATCAGTGGCGTCGGCGACACGGTGTATGGAAAGGGTCAATGGGATGAAGCACGGAGTTATCGGTTAGTGCGCCGCGTTGAAAAACTAAAAGACCCCGTCAATGGTGAAGGGCTTGGCATTTTTGTCAGCGATGTCGGTGGCGCTCTATTACAAGAAGACCCGGCCGATGGCGATACCGTCGCGCCCATGACCATTACCGAGATGCGAGAGGAAGTCCGGATTGGTGATCGCTTGTTGCCCGTCACAGAAGCAGACGTTGAACCGTTTTATCAACCACAGGCGCCAAGCGAGATCATTACCGATGCTTACATGATTGCCGTCGCCGGGGGCGTCACCCAGATCGGTGTGCTCGACATTGTGGTGATTAATCGCGGTGCCCGTGAGTCGTTGCAAGTCGGCGATGTGCTGACAATCGATCACTCTGGGGAGCAGGTAAAGGACCCCGTTACCGGCAAGCAGGTGCGCCTGCCTGATACCCGAGCCGGCGTGCTGATGGTGTTTTCCGTTTATGATCGTGCCAGTTTTGGTTTGGTGCTGGAGGCGACCAAGCCGCTGTCGGTGGGCGATAAGCTGAGCAATCCCTGAGGGGAGGCATCGAGTATTCATCCGGCGCCGTGAGGCGCCGTTCTTTTGGCCGAGCGCTTCAAGGATGAGCCGTGGCACACCAGTTTGGTCTGAATCAACTTGCTGATACCCGTTGGCTGACTCTGACTCGTGCTATTGAGACGAGTGCCCGCTGGCTTGATGCAGTGTTACAGAAGTACCCATCACCTGAGGCCATATTGGGCTGTGCTGTCGAGCCTGCGAAGGCGCTGGGCCTGGAGAAGCTGCAGCGAGCATTGGATAGTCCTGCGCCACTTGGCGTGCCTCCGGTGCTGCTCGGCGATCCGCCTCTTCATGTGATCACTCCCCAAGACCTTGAGTACCCACCACTGCTGGCAGAGTGCCACGATCGCCCCCCTTTTCTGTATTGCCGAGGCGTTTTGTCGTATCTCAGTGCGACCACGTTATCGATTGTTGGAACACGCAAGCCCTCTTTGGAGGGCCGTCGGGCAGCCAGAGAGTTTGCTGCGGCCGCAGCAGAGTCGGGGTTGGTCGTGGTCAGTGGGCTGGCGCTCGGTGTTGATGGCATCGCTCATGACGCAGCGCTCTCGGCTGGGGGGGGTACCGTTGCGGTATTACCATCCGGTATTGATCAGATTTACCCGGCGCGCCATCAAAAGCTGGCCGAGCGGGTGATAGCGGAAGGAGTTCTGGTCAGTGAATTCCCGTTGGGTACGCCGCCTCGGAAGCATCATTTTCATCGCCGTAACCGGACGCTTTCGGGCTTTAGCGGGGCCACGCTCGTTGTCGAGGCCGGACGACCCAGCGGTACGCTCATTACTGCCAGTGCAGCCGCAGACCAAGGGCGAGATGTTCTGGTGCTGCCGTGGTCCATTTACCACCGTGAGGGGGCGGGCTGTCGATATCTGCTTGAGGATGGCGCTGTGCTGGTGCAGTCGGTTGAGGCGATGCAGGCACACCTCGGTGTGCCGACAGCACTGCTGCCGCGCAGTGACACGGCGGTGCTAGCAGATTCGCACCAGGTGAGCACGCTGGACGCGGATCAAAAGACGATGCTCAGCCTATTGGGTAGTGGCACTCATGGTGCTGACATACTGTCCTCTCATCTCAACTGGGAGTTGAATCGATGCCTGGCCTGCCTTACCGCTCTGGAAGTGTCTGGTCGCGTGAAGCGCGTGTCTGGCGGTTACACAGCGGTCACCTGAGTATCACCGCTGTTCGCAGTCGTCTCGGCTTTCGCTGCCAGGGCAATGGCGGCGGGGCTGGCGTCTGAGGTAAGGTGCGGACCTGTCACTTACACGACGTTGGCACGGCATTGAACCCTCTACCTCATTTGCATTCTCGCTGGCGAGCGCCCCAATTAGCGGCATCGCTCTGGGCAGGCGGGGTCGTGGCGTGTCCAGCAGAGGGTGTTTGGGGGTTGAGTTGTGACCCTTTCGATGAGGGTGCGGTTCGTGACCTGTTAACGCTGAAACAACGCCCGGTCAGCAAGGGCCTGATCGTCGTTGGCGCGAGCAGTGAGGTGTTTGCCGACGTGCTAGAGGATCTGTTACCCAAACAGCGTGAAATGATGCTGGGTTCTTGGCCGGGGCCCAACACGTGGCTGGTGCCGCATAAAGGGTATTTTCCACCCTGGGTAACCGGTAATAGCGACCAAGTGGCGATTCGAGTAACGTCATCACCTGCTTTGGTAGCGCTGTGCAGGGCATTTGATGGGCCGTTGGTATCGACCAGTGCGAACCCTGCTGGGTTGCCCACACCGCACAGCATCTGGGAGCTGCGACGTTATTTCGGCGTGGCATTACCCGCATTTCCAGGCGCTATTGACCCGAGGGGCAAACCATCAACAATACGTCGTGTGGAAGACGGATCGGTGATCCGCGGATAAACACCTATTAGGGAGCAGTCGATGGATGCGGAGGCAGTAGAAGCCTACCTGACATCACTTCAGGATCAGATTTGCCAGGGCCTTGAGGCCATCGACGGTGGCACTGCTTTCGCTACTGAGTCTTGGGATCGGCCAGAGGGCGGCGGCGGCATCAGCCGGGTATTGGCTGAGGGCGACGTGATTGAGAAGGGTGGTGTGAACTTCTCTCATGTGGTTGGCGCAGGCATGCCGGCGTCGGCGACACAGCACCGCCCGGAACTCGCCGGGCGCAGTTTTCGGGCGATGGGTGTGTCTCTGGTCATCCACCCTCGCAACCCGCACGCGCCGACGTCTCATGCCAATGTGCGCATGTTCATGGCGGAGAAACCCGGCGAGGAGCCAGTGTGGTGGATGGGGGGTGGGTTCGACCTCACGCCCTACTATGGCTATGAAGAGGATGCGGTGCATTGGCACTCGACCGCCAAGGCCGCATGCGACCCTTTCGGTGAGGATGTCTATCCTCGGCTCAAGAAGTGGTGTGACGACTACTTTTATCTGCCCCATCGCCAGGAGCCGCGCGGGGTGGGCGGGCTTTTTTACGATGATCTTAACGAGTGGGGGTTCGAGAAAACATTCTCTTTTATGCGTAGCGTGGGAGACGGATTTCTCAAGGCTTATGTGCCTATATTGGAGCGGCGCATCAACATCCCATGGACAGAAGATCAGCGTCAGTGGCAGCTATATCGCCGCGGGCGCTATGTGGAATTCAATTTGGTCCACGACCGCGGCACTCTGTTCGGCTTGCAAACCAATGGGCGAACCGAAGCCATACTCATGTCGCTCCCGCCCCTTGTCCGCTGGGAGTATGGGCACACGCCTGACGAGGGCACGCCCGAGGCTGCGCTCATGGCAGACTTTTTGCGGCCCCGCGACTGGTTGGGGCTCGACGCCGGCGTGACAGCCACCTGATGGCGGCCGGCCCTGCTGACGCCGAATGTCTCGGTAGAGATACGCCTACGCAATGACAGATGATCAAGTGATTTCAGGACGTTTTGCCGTGGTGGGTAACCCGATTGGCCACAGCCTCTCGCCACATATTCATGCGGCCTTTGCGCAGCAGGGCCGACAGCAGATTGACTATCGCGCAGAGCGGGTGGACGTTGATCACTTTGAAGGGTGGGTGTCGACTTTTTTTGAGACGGGCGGCCGGGGTCTGAATATCACCTTGCCTTTTAAAACCCGTGCCTTTCACCTGGCTGACACCGTGTCGGACAGGGCGCATTCGGCCGGGGCCGCCAATTTTCTTATCAGGGACGAGGCTGGCGGCATACACGCTGATAATACCGACGGAAAAGGTTTGCTGACCGATATCACGGTGAATGCCGGCTGGTCTCTCGAAGGTGCGCGCATTTTGCTGCTAGGCGCTGGGGGGGCGGTCAAAGGTGTTATCCCATCGCTGCTTGAGGCTGCACCCGCCTGTCTGGTCATCGCTAATCGTACGCCCGAGCGAGCTGAGGCGCTGGCGACAGAGTGGGCTGCGCAGTCCATATCCGTATCGGGTGGCGGTTACTCTCGGGTAGTCGGCACTGCCTGGGATGTCATCATCAATGGCACCAGCACAGGCCTATCTGATGAGATGCCCGCGCTGCCCGATGAGATGGTGTTGGCCGAGGGGTGCTGCTGTTACGACATGGCCTATGGTAAGGGGCCGACGCCCTTCATGCGCTGGGCTGCAGAGCAGGGTGGAGCCGAGGCTAGGGACGGGCTGGGCATGCTCGTTGAGCAGGCAGCAGAGAGCTTTTATTTGTGGCTCGGTGAGTACCCTGACACACAGCCGGTAATTGCCGACCTGCGGCGGCCATGAGCCCCTCCGATCAGGCGCCGCCGTCGAGATATCGCTGCTTCAATGAGGTATATCCCGCCGCGCTATAGGGGAGGAATTTGATCTCGTCTTCAGTCAGCGCCCGAACTTCGCGAGCGGGGCTACCCGCATAGAGATAACCGCTGCGTAGCCGTTTGCCTGGTGTCACCAGCGCGCCAGCAGCGATCATCACGTCGTCTTCCACCACTGCGGCATCCATGATGATGGCGCCCATGCCGACTAGCACTCGGTTCCCGACGGTGCAGCCATGCAGTAGCGCGCGATGCCCTACGGTCACATCTTCGCCAATGCGCAGCGGGAACCCCCCAGGGTTATAGGGGCCATCATGAGTGACATGGAGGACGGTGCCGTCCTGAATGTTGGTCCGCGCACCGATCTGAATCACTTGCACATCGCCGCGCATCGCCGCATGAGGCCAGACGCTGACGTCATCACCCAGCGTGACATCACCCATGACGACAGCCGAAGGATCGATCATGACGCGCTCGCCCAGCACGGGGGTAGTGCCCAGCCCGTCGCGGATGTTGGCCTCGCCGCTAAAGTTAATTGTGTTCAAAGAGCTTCTCCTACTGGCTTTGGGCGGCAGTCCCAGCTGCGTTTCGGGCATGTTCCCGCGATATCAGTCAGGGTTGTTAAAATAAAGCGCTGACGATGTGGGATGATGCTGGATTATGTTGAGGGTGCCGCGAGGCGAGTATGTCGGATTCTGGTTCTGAACCCAATCAGCGACCGCGATTTGTTGCCGGTGCGGTCTGTCCCAGCTGCAAAGCGATGGACCGGATGGTGATTGACGGCGCTGCCGATGAACGCCGGTGCGTCGCTTGTGGCTTTGTTGAGGCGCGACCCGATGCCGGTGTCAGCATGCCGCAAACCCGCGTTACCCGAGCCTCCGCCCGACGCGTTGAGACCGAGGCAGAGGCGGTGCGCTTGCTGGACGAGTGAGCTGAACCCGCACCTCACATAACCTTGAATCATGTGAGGAATTAATAAAAAACATTGGCATTCATAATGCCGCCCGCAGACCATACGCCCCGCTGGCGGACGGTGCATTTTTGTCCATGTATTTTTCAGCAACTTCGCTATAATCCCGGCGCTTTTTGGCCCCCTCAGTGGCTCGGGGTTCTGCGCCACAAAAACAGACGGAGTACGCACGCGATGGGGAGAGTGTTCTCAGGAGCGGTCTTGGCATTTTTGGCGCCGCTGGCTGCGGCCCAAAATCAGATCAATATGTCGCCCGGTGTGACAGAGATCGGCGCAGACATTTTTGAGCTCCATATGTTGATCATGTGGATCTGCGTGGTAATTGGCGTCGCGGTGTTTGCAGTGATGTTCTACTCCATCTATGCCCACCGTAAATCAAGGGGGCATCAGGCGGCGCAATTCCATGAGAGCACAAAGGTAGAGGTGGCATGGACAGTGGTGCCTTTCCTCATCCTGATCGCCATGGCGGTGCCAGCGACATCGACGTTGCTTGAGGTCTACGACAACGATGAGGCTGAACTGGATATTTTGATTACAGGCTATCAGTGGAAGTGGAAGTACGAATACCTTGAAGAATCTGGCGAGCCGGTGGCGTTCTTTTCTAACCTAGCGACGTCGCAGGAAGAGATCTACAACACCGACAAGAAGGGCGACAACTATCTTCTTGAGGTCGACGAACCGCTGGTGATCCCAACCAACACGAAAGTCCGGTTTCTGATTACGGCCAATGATGTCATTCACTCCTGGTGGGTGCCCGAACTCGCAGTGAAGCGTGACGCGATCCCGGGTTTTATCAACGAAGCGTGGACACGGGTGCCGGAAGAGGGCATTTACCGCGGCCAATGCACGGAGTTGTGCGGTGCCTACCATGGCTTCATGCCCGTTGTAGTGCACGCCGTATCGAGAGACGAATTTGATGCATGGATGGCCGCCAAGCGAGGTGCGGCCG
>CALKHC010000022.1 GCA_938091425.1 uncultured Luminiphilus sp.
CTGGCGCGTTGAGATTGACGGAGGGGCCTAAAGTGAAGGTTTCGACGGTGCCGGAGCCAAACTCGAGGCTTGCGGAGACAAGCACATCGGTCACGACTCGGTTTGACCTATCTTCATCAGAATCCATGAGCGACCATCGCGCCGCGGTCTCTCCGAACAGTGAGTAAGCGCGCTCATCTCCGCGAAAAAAAGTGGTATCAAGGTAGGTAAAGGTGTCTCCCCAGCGGTAACCCGAGGCATATTCCAAGCTCACGGTTCGCTGTTGAGCAGGGTCAAGCGTGAAGCCATTCCCGGCCACATAGGCGCCACTGAAGTCTCTCCATAACGGAGCGCTAAGACTAATTTGGCTGATGCCGAGCAGCAAAAGGGTCGGTAGCTGCCCCCTTCTTGGTTCTTTTTTCATGTGGCTACCGGAAAAGGACTCCCGACCATTCTAAACCGGCCATAAAAAAAGCCGCACGGCGTGCGGCTTTTCAAAATATGGCTCCGCCTGCTGGGCTCGAACCAGCGACCCACTGATTAACAGTCAGTTGCTCTACCAACTGAGCTAAGGCGGAACGGTCTCCGAAGAGGGTGCGAAGTGTACACATCCGGTTTTCGGCCAGTCAACCGCGGAGAAGGTAAATCTCGCCCATCCTCAAGATCCGTTATCCTTGCGCTTTTGCACGATCCCGTCACCTGTGAGCCGACCTTTCGAATTACAGTCTAATTATGCGCCGGCGGGTGACCAACCCGCTGCGATCGAGCAACTGATTGCGGGCGTGCAGTCGGGGCTCGCCTCGCAGATTCTGCTGGGTGTTACCGGCTCTGGAAAAACCTTCACTATGGCCAATGTGGTGCAGGCGTTGCAGCGGCCGACCATTGTTATGGCACACAACAAGACCTTGGCCGCGCAGCTCTACGGCGAGTTCAAGGAGTTCTTCCCGAACAACGCAGTGGAGTACTTCGTTTCCTACTACGACTACTACCAGCCCGAGGCGTATGTGCCGTCTTCCGATACCTACATCGAGAAAGACGCGCAGGTGAACGACCACATTGAGCAGATGCGGCTCTCTGCGACCAAGGCGTTGCTTGAGCGTCAGGACTGCCTGGTCGTCTCTACTGTCTCCTCGATCTACGGCTTGGGTGACCCCGAATCCTATTTCAAGATGGTCATGCATCTCTCGAGAGGTGAGATCATCGATCAGCGAGGTATTCTGCGGCAGCTCGCCGAACTCCAGTACACGCGTAACGACATTGATTTCAAGCGCGGCACTTATCGGGTGCGCGGCGAGTTGATCGATATCTTTCCCGCTGAATCGGATGAGCTGGCGATTCGTGTCGAGCTTTTTGATGAGGAAATCGAAAATATCTGCACTTTTGATCCGCTCACGGGCGCGATCGAAGAGCGGTTGCCGCGGGTCACCATCTTCCCCAAAACCCACTACGTGGCGTCGAGAGACACCATGCTGGGTGCGGTGGACCTCATCGAGGCGGAGCTCGAAGAGCGGGTCAAACAACTCAAAGAGTTGGAAAAGCTTTTAGAAGCCCAGCGACTGCAGCAGCGCACCCGGTACGACGTCGAGATGATTCGTGAGCTCGGTTATTGTCAGGGAATCGAGAATTACTCCCGGTACCTCTCTGGCCGCGCGCCCGGTGAGGCGCCTCCGACGTTGTTTGAGTACATTCCGGACAACGCGCTGGTACTGGTCGATGAGTCTCACGCGACCATCCCTCAGATCGGCGGCATGTACCGCGGTGACAGGAGCCGCAAAGAGACACTCGTTGAATATGGTTTCCGCCTGCCTTCAGCGTTGGATAACCGGCCCCTCAAGTTTGAGGAATGGGAGCTGCTATGCCCGCAGGCTATCTATGTATCCGCCACACCTGGGCCTTATGAAAACGATCACGCAGGCCAGACAGTGGAGCAGGTGGTGCGCCCCACCGGCTTGGTGGACCCGATAGTAGAGGTCCGCCCCGCGAGTTCGCAGGTAGACGATCTGCTGGGTGAGATTCATGCAACGGTAGAAACGGGCGACCGTGTTTTGGTGACCACGCTGACTAAACGCATGGCCGAGGACCTCACCGAGTTTCTGGCTGATCACAAAGTCCGCGTGCGCTATCTGCACTCCGATATCGATACCGTCGAGCGCGTCGAGATTATTCGCGATCTCCGGCTTGGGCACTTTGATGTTTTGGTGGGCATCAACTTGCTCAGGGAGGGCCTCGACATGCCAGAGGTCTCTCTAGTGGCGATTTTAGACGCGGATAAAGAGGGATTTTTGCGGAGCGATAAGTCACTCATTCAAACGATTGGCCGCGCTGCGCGGCATATCAACGGGCGGGCGATTCTTTATGCCGACAAAGAGACGGGCTCAATGACCCGCGCGATGGCCGAGACGGAGCGCCGCCGAAACAAACAGCTGGCCTTTAACGAGGAAAACAACATCACGCCGATAGGCATTCACAAGTCGGTGCAGGATATTTTGGAAGGTGCTCGGCGTATGCCGACCAAAGCCAAAGGCGGTAAGTCACGTCCTGCCAAGGGTGATCGCGCATCGCTCTCTGCAGAGGTTAGCCACCTCACCCCCGCGGCGTTGGGTCGCAAGATCGCCGACATGGAGCAAAAAATGCTCGAGCACGCCAAGAATCTGGAGTTCGAGGAGGCCGCTGCACTCCGGGACGAGGTGGCGGAGCTTAAGCAGGTGGCCTTTGCTGGATAGCCGTCCACTCCTGAGCTTGTCGAAGCGAGATCTTTGACTCCACAATCCGTGCCTGTCTGAATTCCCTTGCTGTCGAATGTCACGGCCCAATCAGAGCAATTTCTTACGCTACCTCTCTCAAGAGGTTGTCAGCTTTTGCGTGTGGCTGTGTGTTTTTAACCCTTTTATCGCCCTGAAATGACGTTATTCTCTACTAATGAACTTTTGTCGGCTTCTGTTGCTGTTGCTGCCAGCAATGGCTTGGGCGCAAACCGGACTCTATGTGCCTGCGGGCGGCAGCTATGACGTGGGCGACGGCACCGTCGATCTCGCCAATCAAAATATCTACGTGGCTGGTGATCTGCTCGTCGGCTCAGGCCAAATCACCGCGCAGGACATTCTGATCGTCGAGGGAGGCAGGGTTGTAGTCCGGACTGGCAGCATCCGTCTGGCCCGCAACTGGACCAACCGCGGCACGTTTGAGGCAGGCAGCTCTACGGTCTATTTTGACATCGACGCTGCAACGGCCTCGACCGGCAGCCTCGCTCAGGTAACTGGTGAGTCGCTCTTCTGGAACGTCAGCTTCGCCGAAAACAAGACGGTGATGGTGAGTGACTGCGGCATCAAAGTAGAAAACGAAACAACCCAGCCTGATTCGTCGAGCGTGATTGTTCCGGGCGGCGCCCCGGCTGACATCGAACTGTGCAGCTTGGGCAGTGATGGCCTCGGTGATGACGACGACGGCGATGGCGATGGCGATTCTGGCATCAAGCCCGTGTTACCCGTGCCTATTCCCCTTTGGATGTTTTTGTTGATGACAGTGGGCATCACCTACCTCGTTTGGAGAAAGTCATGAGAAATCTTTTGATCCCCTCATTGCTACTGGTCGCCACCGGTGCGCTTGGCGATAACGTCACGATCACGCCGCCAACGGACGGTGGCACCATGCTGCAGGGTGAGGTGTACCTGACAGACCTCCAGTGTGACGGTGATGAAGTGCTGACCTTGAGCGGTAATCAGGTAAGTTGCACACGCATTTTGGGGACGATCGGGTCGATTGGTCCTCAGGGTCCGCAGGGAGAGGTGGGTCCGCAAGGCGCTCAGGGCCCCAACGGTTTACCGGGTCCACGTGGTCCCCAAGGTTCGGGTCTAAAAATAGAGGGGCAAGTGGCCACGAGGAACGATTTGTCCAGTATTTCCAACCCTGCAAACGGTGATATCTATGTCGTCAGCGATACCGAAGAGCTGGCCGTGTGGGATGGCTCTTTTTGGATCTACATTCAGCGCCTGCGTGGTGAGCAAGGCCCTGAGGGGGAAACAGGTCCGCAGGGGCCAAAGGGCGAGCAGGGAGAGCAAGGTATTGCAGGCGCACAAGGGCTAGCCGGCCCTCAGGGTGCTCAAGGACCCGCCGGCCCGCAGGGCATTAAGGGAGATCCTGGCACTGCGGGTGCCGATGGCGCACAAGGACTTCAGGGCTCTCAGGGGCCTTCCGGCCCTCGAGGGTCTGGTTTGCAGATTGCGGGTTCGGTCGATAACAGTACCGGGCTCGACAGCATTGCCAATCCCACGGCGGGCGACATTTACGTTGTCAGCGACGCCGATCAGCTTGCCGTTTGGGATGGCGGTGAGTGGTTTTTCATTGATCGGCTCCAGGGCGAGCAAGGCCCTAAAGGTGAGCCCGGCTCGCAAGGCCCTAAAGGTGACCAAGGCCTGCGTGGCGAACCGGGTGCACAAGGTGAGCAGGGGCTGACTGGTGCCACGGGCGCTCAAGGGGAGCAGGGGATACAAGGCCTGCAGGGTGAGCAGGGTGAACAGGGCCCTCAGGGGGTGCAAGGTCCCCAAGGTGCGCAGGGACCCGCGGGACCTGGCTTACAGGTAGCAGGCGAAGTGACCCAAAGGACCGATCTCGACAGTATTCAATCCCCCGTAAATGGCGACATCTATGTGGTGAGTGGCACCGACGAGATCGCGGTGTGGGATGGCTCAAATTGGGTTTACCTCGACCGCCTGCAGGGTCCGGCGGGCCCCGCCGGGGCGCAGGGAGACGCGGGCCCTCAGGGTGAGGCAGGGTCTAAGGGTGATACTGGCGCAACGGGTGCTCCGGGCGCTACGGGACCCGCCGGTGCAAACGGCGACCCTGGTCCGGCCGGCCCTGTTGGACCAGTAGGGCCCGAGGGACCAAGGGGTTTACCGGGGGCCGTCCCGACAGGCACCATCGTTATGTGGTTTGGGAGTACTGCGCCAGAGGGCTGGTTGATCTGCGATGGCAGGAGCTTCAACACAACAACCTACGCCAATCTCCACGCACATTTGCAAACAGTGCCCAACTACAACTCCGGTGAAACACCTGATTTCAGGGGGCTGTATCCAGGGGGGGCAGGCAAAGCGGATTCCGGTAGAGGCGGTAACCAATTAACCGTAGGCGGTAACGCAAAAACGAACAGTTACCATGCGTACAAGACGGCGAAACCCGCGAACGACTTTGTCATTAACAATAACCTGTACGTTAACCAAGACAACAACACCGCAAATAATGGTGACAGGGTCAACTACAACCGAACCAATTTTAAGTCAGGACGTGCAAGCGAACTTAAAATTAATGCAGGTGGTGATGACGTGACGCGCCCGCCAACCCTGTCGGTTCACTTCATTATCAAAACGTAAAGCGTTATGCCGCCCTGAACGCCGCTTCGGGGTGGTGTGTCTGGGCCGTACCGAGTGGCTCGCCTTTCGGCTACACCCTGCCGGCCGCGGTATCTTTTACGCTTTGCAATCCGACACCGCTCTGACACACTTCTGCCCTTCTCACGCGGCCTCTGGTAACGG
>CALKHC010000023.1 GCA_938091425.1 uncultured Luminiphilus sp.
GAGTCCACTGCAATTTGATGCGGGAACAGCGATTCACGCCTATGAAACGGCAGACAAACCAGCCAATCCGGCCCCAAGGAGAGGATAGCCTCAATACTTTGATCGCATGAGTCCACGGTTTGGCCTGGCAGACCGATCAAGTAATCCATACCGATAGACTCAAAGTTGACGCCATGCGCGATGGAGATCACATCTTCAAGTAACTCAAGAGAGTGAATCCGACCAATCTCTCGCTGCACATTGGCATCTACATCGCGGACCTCAAGCTTGATGTGCTCAACACCCAGCCCTTTAAGAAAATTCAATTGCGCTCGCGATGTCCGTCGCGGATTCAATTCCATTGAAAATTGGGTGCTATCTTCCACAATAAAGTGCTCGCTGATGTGCGAGAACACGGTTGCGAGAGCCAGTTCGGAAAGATGGTTTGGAGATCCACCGCCAAAGTGCACCCGAGAGAGTGCGCGGCGGCCACCCAGAAGTTCAGCGGTGCGCGCCAACTCGCGTGCCAGATTAGCTACGTAGTGCTCAAGCTCACCGGGCTGATGTTGCACCACCGCGATCCTGTCGCAGCTGAGGCAGCGCGAGGGACAGAACGGCAGGTGCACATTGAGTGCAAGCGACGCACTTGAGCTTTCAGCAAGCTGGGCGATATACGGGTCAAGCGCCGATTCATTGATGTGCTCTGCGCCTTCACCCAGAGAATGGGTGCCCTTTGGCCTCACCGGCGGCGACGCCAGTTTCGGGGGAGGCCTTCCCCCTGTGTTTGAACTCATCTATGCCCCCTACTGCCGTGCTGGCTGGGTCACCACGTGGCGAAACCGAGGACTGCAAACGGTAGCGTCAAGCAAGCTCCAGTCAGTCTGTTTTTTTTGTTCAGACCGCTTTAAAGATACATTATGCCTGCGTTGAGACGACGTCAAGGAAAACATAGACAACGATTGGACACACCTACCCCGTTTTGCGCGTGTTGACCTCAGCCCACCGCCATAGCGCCGTTTCACCCATCGGTACCATGAGAAAACAGTGTTCTAGCACCGCCAGAACCGCCAACCAGGCAATGAGAAACAGTGATAAGGCGGTCTCAGGCTCTACCGCGATCTGCCCGTAAGAGAACAGTAAGTAGGTACAGTAGGCTGCCAACGTGGTCGAAAACAGCATAAACCAGCTATTTTTGCCCGCGCGGAGGTAGCTGGTGATGTAACGCATGTTGTCGGGCAGCCATTGGCTGTTAAAGTGCCTGACGCCAAAAAACAGGTTGAGTTTGGTACTCCATCGCATCAGCCATAACACCGCGAGCGTGTTCTGGATGGTGGGATTCGGCAGACCCGCGCCTAAAACGCAGACGATACCCACCGCAGCGACGACGAGAAACTCGTGATAAATAGTGGTGCCCAAGGCATTGTAGAACCGTGCGAGTAGCGTCATCGACTCCGTCGCTGGGCGCTTCACCGGCCCAGTGATATAGCCCATAAGGTAACTGAGTTCTAGCCACGCCCAAATCATCAGGCCCATGGCGAAACCCATTACTGTGGCCAGTGTTGTATGGCTCGCTGCGTTGGCCTCCACTCCCCAGATCGACGCGGTAGCAAGGATCGTCGCAAGCAAAAAAATGGGCTGCTTGAGAGCCCGCGGTTGGTGCACACTCATCAGCGCCAGACCCGTCATCAGCCACCAGAGCAACACCGCTACAGCGAGGGCTAGCCAGATCACTGCGCCACACTCGCTGCGACAACCTCGTCGGAGAGGGCCTGCTCAAGGATTTGAAAGAACAGCCGCCGGTTATCCACTCCGAAAGCCTCCAAAGCCATCCAGTAGCCGGTGTCCGGATCTGAGATAACCAGGCTGCCGTTGTCCAGCAGGGCAAGATTAAAAGCGCCACCGGGATCGAGATCCCTGACCCGTCGCTCGCGGACGAGACTCCTCACAATACCGCGGAGAAAACTACCCTCCCCGGACTCGTAGACGGCCAATGTCGTTTGCGTTCGCGCGTCCAAAACGTCGATACGACCGCGTGGTCCATCGATAAATAATAAATCTGCGGAAGAGGCAGGTAGGGAGGCCTGCTGCTGCGGCGGTGCGTAGTGAGCATCCTCTCTGGATACCCCCCACGCCCACAGCAATGCCATGCCAAGTATCACCCAGACCATTGGGTGTCCGAGTGTTCGCCTCGGCTGCATCTGCCCCCCTACCATTTCGTTCAACCCACCGGCAGCGGGTCACCTCCCGTATGCACCCGCACGGGCACTGCGGTTTGCTCCCCTGCCGTCACGCGATAGTGCTGGCTGGCAACTGACGCAAATGCATCTGCCGCTCGCTGGGGATCCGCCAACCCTCTGAGAAGGGGCTTCACCGGGCGTGAGTACCAGGCCGACACGTTGGGCCATAAGAGCACCCAATACAGCTTTCGATCGGCTATGGGCTTCAGCAAAATGTCGCCGGTGCCATCTCGATAGACGCGCATGTCTGCCGCAGTGATTTGCTCGATCGGGATGTTGGCCATCATAGGTAATGCCACGCCCGAGCGAATCACCAGCCGCTCACTGGTCAAGGTGTAGAGGATTGACTTCGCATAGGCTCTCGCGAGCCAGGTTAGCAATACCAAAACGGTGGCCGCCAACCCCGCCTGCCAGACAAGCGTTCCCATGACCTGTGCCGCAGAAACGCCCTCCATCAGTCGATAGACGGTATGTCCTGCGATCAGCAGTCCGAAGTACAACGCGAGGTGCCGGATGTAGAACACCCGCTTCCCCATCGCTGCGACGGTGGGCCGACCCTGCCAAACCATGGTTTCCCCCTCGGGCAGGTGCTCGGGCAAGCCTTCTACGGGCTCGTTTTCGTATTCAGTCATACCCATATCAGTGGTTCCGAACGCATTGGCATGGCGTAGAGGTGGCCACCACCATAGAAAGCAGTAATACGATCCTCTTCCTGCAAGGTCACCTGATCAGGATTGGACAGCCCGGGTACCTGAGCGAACTGATCAGAACGAATTGATTTCACGTTGACAGAGCCGTCCGCAGACACCATCGCCAGCGTCATCGGCAATAAAATGCGCCGTCCACCGACGTCCAATTCAGCGTAACGGAAGTGCGGCTCAGCGCGATCCACCCACAGATCCACCACAGTGGCGCCCTGCTTGCCATCGCAACCATAAACAGCCTGACCGCGCGGATCAGGATCCCCGCTGTTAACGCTGTGATCGGCATCGACTCGCAAGGGCACAATTCTGGGACGCCCATCGACCGTCAGATCAGGCCTTTCAGGCCGAGTGGCCCAGGCGGCAGCACCCACACCATCTACCATTGGATCACCATTGGGATGCATGGGCGCACCGCTGGCGTCGTAGATTTGCGTGGCATTCACCTCATATTGTGCAGGCTCGGGGCCAGGCTTTACCCGCTCGCCTTGGCCGTGTGCCAGACGATAGGTTTTAGGCGGTGGCATACCACCGACACCTGTGCGGAGCTCACCAGAAGACATCTGCAGAGGCCAACCCTCACGCTTGCCTTCACGGTGGAGATACCCCACGAGAATAAAGAACAGAATCCAGAACGCATACAGCGCAATCTGCGCCACGTCCACGTATTCAGTAATTGCACCAGTACCCATAATCAGGTCCTCCCAATGTGGTCATTAACTCGGAAAATCCGCTAAACCGAGACGCTTGCTCGCCTCGCCCGCTTCGCCAGGCCGCCTTACCAGCCGACCCATTGCCGCGAGCGCCACGAACAACAAGGCAATCTCGATGTGATAAACCGCTCCATAACCTGAAGCGGGTGATTGCATTGCGACACCTAACAGTCCCGCATTGGCCCAACCCGTGACCAGGTCACGGATTGCACCCCCAGAAAACATGGCCACTCCGGCGGCAGCAGCTTGCACCGCCCCCCAAGCGCCCAGCGTCAGTCCTGCCATTTTGTTGCCACCAAACACCATGGCGGCTGTCAGCATGCCGACCGCAAATAAACCATTACCCAAACCAATCAACGCCGCTCCAATCTGAAACAGCCCCGGCGCCTGCAGAGGCGCGCTGAATATGACCGCGACGAACGCCGCAATCCCAATGAGAATGCCCGTCGATGCTAGCCTGATCGGGTCAGAGCCCTTGCCCAGTCGACGCGACGTCAGGATCAGCGCCAGCACCATGCCACCCGCAAACATCGCTGTAAGCAAAGTCGTGTCACTGACAGACAGGCCCAGCACTTCGGCACCGTAGGGCTCGAGCAAAATATCCTGCATGGTGAAACCCATGGTGCCGAGACCGAGCGCCCAAAGCAGCCGGCGTGCCTGGGGTAAGGTAATAAAATCGTGCCACGCATGACTGAATGTGGGGCGCGCTAAAGCATGATCAGTGAGGTCGGGCCGGCGCACTTCCTGCTTCAACATCGCGACCACATTGAGCACCAGTGTGATCACTGCCGCACTTTGAATCACCTGAATCAATCGCACGTACCCAAAGTCAGTGAGCAATGCCGCAAATATGAGCGCGCTTCCAATCATGCCGATCAACAGCATCAGGTAGAGCAATGCCACCACACGGGGGCGGGTTTCTTCCGTGGCCAGATCAGTCGCGAGCGCCAGCCCTGCTGTTTGCGCCACATGCATGCCTAACCCGGTCAGTAAGAAGGCTGCCATGGCGGCAGCAGGACCCAAGAACGTTGGACCGGAGTGTGGCTCGGTCATCAGAATCAATGCGAAGGGCATAAAGGCGAGGCCACCAAACTGCATCATCGTGCCCGACCAGAGAAACGGGATACGACGCCAACCCAGGAATGAGCGATGATGGTCAGATCGGTATCCGATCAATGCACGCGCCGGCGCCATCAAGAGAGGAATCGCCAACATCAACGATACCCACGAAGCCGGCTGCCCCAGCTCCACAACCATGACGCGATTCAGCGTGCCCGTCAGCAAGACAATTGCCATACCGGTAGAGAGCTGGAACAGAGACAGCCTTAATAAGCGGCCCAATGACAGATCTGCCGAAGCGGCATCAGCAAAGGGGAGCCAGCGTTGCCCGAAGCCCGCGACGCGAGTCCCTGCATTGCCGACAGACTGGCTCACCGTCGCGTCAACTCCATAGCGTGAGATTTATAAAAACCGACATCAATACGATGTGAGCGACCCGCCACCCAGTTCTCGGTCAGCCCCACCTCATCCAGATGTCGCGAGAGCCGTCTGGGTGACACCGGTTCAATTGACGGCGCCCGATCACCGCGAGGAAACAACCTACCGGCGGCATGCATTAACGCCAATAGCGGCGTTTTCGGCGCAAAGGTGAAGACCATCTTGCGGTGAATCTGCTGCGCCATGGCCTCAAGCGTCTGCACACCGTCGGCGACGTCATAGTGAATCAGAGAATCCATGGCAACTGCGTAATCAAAGGAGCCCAAGTCCATGTCGCGCATGTCGCCAACAAGGAATGTCACGTCCAATGTTTGATTCAGGTCACGCAGCCGCTCTCTGGCTAAATTGACCAGTGTCGGCGACAAGTCTACCGCCACCACTTCGGCGCCGCGCTGTGCCGCCTCGATAGCTAACGTGCCGGTGCCACAGCCGGCGTCGATTAAGGTACTGCCGGTGAGGTCGTCAGGCAGCCAGTCCATCAGCGTCTCACGCATTAGGTCACGACCGCGGCGCACCGTGCGCCTGATGCGACTGACGGGTGCATCAGATGTTAGCGCCGCCCACGCATCGGCAGCGGTGCGATCGAAATAGGTTTCGATCTCATCCCTGCGGGTTTGATAACTCGCTGATGCCATCAATCAAATCCCAGGAAATCAAAGAGGTCGCGGTCTTTCATGGGCTCGCAAGGCAATGGATCCGTTCCCGCCCACAGTTGCTCGGCGAGTTGCAGATATTCATCACAGACCTCGGACAGGCCGGGCGCCTCGTCGAGCTCAAACAGCGTCGACTTCTTTAAACGGCTGCGGCGAATCACATCAAGGTCCGGGAAATGGGCCAGGCGCTTTAGACCGACAGCCTCGTTGAAACGGTCAATCTCGTCAGTGTCGGCGCTACGGTTAGCGATCACGCCGCCCAATCGCACCGCGTAATTTTTGGACTTGGCCTTGATAGCCGCCGCGATACGGTTCATCGCAAAAATGGAATCAAAATCGTTGGCGGTGACGACCAACGCACGCTCGGCATGCTGCAGGGGCGATGCGAAGCCACCGCATACGACATCACCCAGCACGTCAAAGATCACAACGTCGGAGTCATCGAGCAGATGGTGCTGCTTGAGCAACTTCACGGTCTGGCCCACTACGTAACCACCGCAGCCTGTGCCAGCAGGCGGCCCGCCAGCTTCGACACACATCACACCGTTATAGCCCTCGTGCACGTAATCCTCAGGACGAAGTTCCTCGGCGTGAAACTCAACCGACTCGAGCACGTCGATCACCGTTGGCATGAGCGCCTTGGTCAACGTAAAGGTAGAGTCGTGCTTGGGATCGCAGCCGATCTGGATGACACGCTTGCCGAGTTTGGAAAACGCCACCGACAGATTGGACGAGGTGGTGCTCTTGCCAATACCGCCCTTCCCATAGACAGCAAAAACCTTGGCAGTGGTCTGCATCAGATCGTCCTCTAAATGGACCTGAACGCTGCCCTCTCCATCGCCGACGTTTTTCCCCGGATCGATGTTACTAACCGGAATATGTTGATTGGGTGAATTCATGCTGCCACCTCTCCTGTGACACCTTCGAGGAAGTCCTCGAGGTCTTCTCCTGCCCGTTTCAGGGCATCGATGCTCTCTGCGTCGGCCCCCCAGTACTCTCTTTCTTGTGCTTCTATTAACCGGTTGGCTAGCCTTGCGGCCGACACCGGGTTGAGCTCTGCCAGACGACGACGCATGTCTTCATCCAGTACAAATGTCTCGGATAGCTGCTGGTATACCCAAGGTGCGACATCACCGGTCGTTGCCGACCAGCCCATAGTGTTGGTGATATGCGCCTCGATCTGACGCACACCTTCATAGCCGTGATCCAGCATCGACTCGTACCACTTCGGGTTGAGCAAACGCGTGCGGGTCTCGAGGGCCACCTGCTCATTGAGCGTGCGCACGCGACCCGTGCCGCCCGACGTGTGGTCCGCGATATAGACAGGGACCCGCTCGCCCCGAGCGCGTTGGACAGCGCGACTGATTCCCCCCAACGTGCCGAAATAATGGTCAACGGTGGTGACGCCAAGCTCAACGGAGTCTAGATTCTGATAAGCAAGGTCAACATCCTCGAGCACGCGAGTCAGTAGATCTGACTGCTGTGAGACCTTGCCGTGCCGGTCGTAGGCAAAGCCTTTGCGCTGGGTGTAACAATCAGCCAGTTCTTCTTCATCTTCCCAGCGACCACTGTCGAGCATCAGGTTCACGTTGGAACCGTAGGCGCCCTCTGCATTGCTGAAGACTCGCAGCGCGGCCTGCTCGAGATCGCAACCATGCTCTGCCTGATAGGTGAGCACGTGCTTGCGCACGAAATTCTGTTCGACGTCTTCATCCGCTGTAGCTGCCAGCCAACTGGCCTCGGCAAGCAGTTGGGTTTGCATGGGCAACAGATCGCGGAAAATACCCGACAAGGTCACCAGGACATCGATACGGGGTCGGCCCAACTGTTCGAGGGGCAACAGGCGTGCACCGACCACCCGGCCATAACTGTCTTGCCGCGGCTCTGCACCTAATAGCGCCAGCGCTTGCGCGATACTGACACCCTCGGTCTTAAGGTTATCGGTTCCCCACAGCACGAGCGCTACGGACTCGGGCAAGGCACCGCTCTCTCTCTGATGGCGCGCCAGTAGCTGCTCTGCCTGTCGGCAACCCTCGGAGTGAGCAAAACTGGCCGGCAGTCTGAACGGATCAAAACCGTGGAGGTTCCGCCCGGTGGGCAGAATCTCGGGTGCCCTGAGCACGTCACCGCCCTTCACCGGCTGAATAAATCGGCCATCGAGTGCGCGCAGGATCGCACGCAGCTCGTGGTCCTCACCCAGTATCGCCGCGGCCTCGACCAGCGTCTCTGTCAACGCGGCCGGCGCCTCCTCAACGGCATCCCGCATCGCGTTTTTCAGGACCGCTTCAAGCGAACCCGAATCCGCGGCCTCTATTGCGCGACCGAAGGCGGCAGCATCAATATCGGACGCACCACCAGATTCCGCCATCGCCAACAACATCTCGCGTCGGTCATCTACGCTAAGTGGCTCGCCTACGACATGGAGTCCAAATGGGATAAGTGCCTGCTCGATCTCATCAAGTTGATCGCGCACCTCTGACACTTTCTCTACCCATTGATCTGGCGCCCATTCATCGCCCTCTTCACATAAATCACATTGCGCGGCAAGCGCCAGCACCGTATCGATCATCGTCTTCTCAGCTTCACGTTCGATATCGGCCGGACGCTGCCGCCAGTGATCGATGGCGGCACGCAAATCAACGAGATGCCGGTACAAATCGGAGTGAGTAACCGGCGGCGTCAAATAACTGATCAGCGTCGACGCGGCGCGACGTTTCGCAATCAGACCTTCCGAAGGGTTATTTGCCGCATAGAGATAGACGTTTGGCAGGTCAGCAATGAGTCGGTCGGGCCAGCAGTTTCCGGAGAGCCCCACCTGCTTACCCGGCATAAATTCCAAAGAACCATGGGTGCCAAAATGCAATACGGCGTTGGCACCAAAGTCTTCGCGCAGCCATCGATAGAAATTGGCGAACGCGTGAGTTGGCGCCAGCCCGCCCTCAAATAACATTCGCATAGGGTCACCCTCATACCCCATCGGCGGCTGAATTCCGACCAACACGTTGCCAAATGACTCGCCCAACACAAACAGATGCTGACCGTCTGTCCACTCCTTACCCGGAGCCGGTCCCCACTGCGCCTCTATCTCTTCAAGCCAGGGCTCTGCCCGCACGTGGTCATCGACCGGCACGCGCTGATACACATTGGCTTCCGCGCCGAACTGTTTGGCATTACCTTTTAGAATGGCGTCACGGAGTTCGGCGTGGGACTCGGGCAGGTCCACTTGGTAGCCCTCATCGCGCATGGCCGCGAGCGTGTTGAAGAGAGACTCAAACACGCTGAGATGCGCAGCGGTGCCCGCGGCGCCACTATTCGGTGGGAAGTTGAACAAAACGATCGCTACTTTGCGCTCAGCAATGGGCGCGTGCCGCAGCGCGACGAGTCGCGCCACACGATCCGCAAGACGATCAATCCGCTCGGGCTCAGGTTGCATGTCAAACTTTTCACCTGAGTTCAGCTCGGAGCGTCCGCCAAAAACCATCGAACCAGTGGCGCCATCGAGCTCGGGAATCGCGACCATCATGGTCGCCTCCACGGGCATTAGACCCATGGAAGAGGATTTCCAATCCTGAAGACTTTGGAATTCCAAACCCTGAACTGCCAAGTAGGGCACATCCAAAGATGCGAGCAATTCTTGGGCGGCGTCGGTGTCGTTATACGCAGGGCCACCTACCAGTGAGAAGCCTGTCAATGACACGACCGCATCGACAATTGGCTCGCCACCCTCCATAAAGAAAGCATTCACCGCGGGCCGTGCATCGAGCCCCGAAGCAAAAGCGGGGATCACCCGCAGGCCCCGTGACTCAAGGGACTCAATGACCGCGTCGTAATGCGCGCTGTTGCCAGACAGCGCATAGGAACGCATTAGTAAGACACCGACGGTTCCGTTGACCGCTTTTTTGGCCGCCTTGCCCAGCAGTTTCGGATCATCTGTGATGCGATCGGGTAGGCGCTGATGATAAAGGCCCGTGTCGGGATACTCGAGCGGTGGCTCGTAGGTCAGTGCATCCCGGATGCCAGCATGCGCATCGCTTGCATAACGATTGATGAGAAACGCCATCATCCGGGCCAGATTGGTTTCGGATCCAGCCAGCCAATACTGGAGAGTCAGAAAATAGGCGCGAACATCCTGAGCCGTTCCGGGGATAAATCGCAGCAGCCTCGGCAGGCGGCGCAACATCGTCATCTGTTGTGCACCGGCGGACCGACCCGTTTTGTCACCGCCACCCCGCAGTCGCTTTAAAAGCGCCAGCGCACCGGTTGCCTCGGTGTCCATGCGGAATCGACCCATACGGGTCAATCGCATAATTTCGGGGGCCGACATGCAACAGATCATGGCGTCACATGCCTCACAGCGATCAGCCAACGCGCCGCGAACCGCCTCAATGTGGGCCTCGAGAAAAAGCATGGTCACGATGACAATATCGCCCTCAGCGATAGCACTGAGGGTTCTATTTAATGCCGCCGGGTCACGATCCCATTCGGTCGCCGCATGAGCAGATACTGACAGCGCGGGGACTTGTTTTGACAGCGCATCAGCCGCCCGTGACCATGCGCCGCTGACGTGGTTATCGAGGGTAACCAGCACCACCCGTAAAGGATGATCGGTTTTAGCGACTGAAGTGCGCTTTCGCTTCATACAGCGTCTCGACGTCAATCACGGACAGTCCTTGCTCCATCGCAAAATGCTCGGTGTTTCTGCGCGCCTTGCCGCGGACAAAGAACGGAATCTTTCTCAATTCTTTTTCAGCAGAAACCGCCCATGCAACTGCATCGGGCTCGGTGGGTGTCATGGGTGTCACATTCTCAGGTTGCTGAGCGCCACCCCCTTCACCACCAAGGTGTGACGGCACTGCATCGTCATTGAACTCAAAATCGTCGCGGAACATGGTGAGCAAATGCTCTTCCAAACCCATGATCAGCGGATGAACCCAGGTGTCGAAAATGACGTTGCTGCCCTCGAAACCCATTTGCGGCGAATAGCGTGCGGGGTAATCTTGAACATGCGCCGGCGTCGAAATCACTGCACAAGGGAGACCCAAACGCTTGGCAATATGACGCTCCATCTGAGTACCTAAGACCAGCTCGGGTTGCAGTTCAGTGACCGCTCGCTCGACTGCGAGGTAATCGTCAGTGATTAGTGCTTCGAGTCCATACTCCGTTGCCAGAGCGCGCACGTCGCGGGCGCGCTCCCGACTGTAGGTGCCAAGACCGACCACCTCAAAACCCATTTCGTCCCGCGCCATTCGCGCAGCCGCCAGGGCATGGGTGCCGTCAGCAAAAATGAAAACTCGCTTGCCCGTCAGATAGGTCGAGTCAACCGAACGGCTGTACCAGGGCAGGCGGCTCTCGCCCACCGTATCTGGATCAATATCCAGCGCCAGCGTGTCAACCACTTCGGCAATGAAGTCACGGGTGGCACCCCAACCCAGCGGCACGGTGGAAATCGTCGGCTGCTTGAATTGCCGCTTGAGCCAATCGCAGGTCAGATCTCCCACCTCTGGTGCTAGATTCACGTTGGCATCTGCCTCGGGAATCCTCAGCAGGTCGTGCGGTGTAGCATCGAGTGGTGCGACCACGTTCACCCGCACGCCCATGCTCTCCAGCAGACGTCGAATCTCAGTAACATCGTCACGGCACCGAAAGCCCAACTTGGTGGGGCCAATCAAGTTCACAGAGGGTGGCTGATCGACGGGTCGCGGCGGACGCTCTTCTCCGGGTTTAGGTACCCGCCCAGTCAACAAGCCCCGGACCAACTGATAAAAGGTCTCGCTCGCACCCCAGTTTTCTTTGCGGGTATACGCCGCCATCTCAATGGGAATAACCGGCGCACTCAGCCCAGCACC
>CALKHC010000024.1 GCA_938091425.1 uncultured Luminiphilus sp.
CAGGGCACACTATCCCCAGTGCGGTTTTGACAGGGAGTCATCAGCCATGAAGGATGTGTTCGCACGCGTCGTCGACGAGATCGGTAAGGTATTTGTGGGTAACCGCCAGCAGGTTGAGCTGGCGGTGGCGTGTTTGTTGGCAGAAGGTCATCTGCTGCTGGAAGACCTGCCCGGACTGGGCAAGACCACGCTGGCAAGAACCCTCGCCAAGGTGCTCAGGCTGGACCATGACCGGGTGCAATTCACCGCGGATCTGTTGCCTGGAGATATTCTGGGCATGTCGGTCTTTAACCGACAGCAGGAGGCGTTCGTTTTCCATCCGGGCCCCGTCTTTACTCAGGTCCTGTTGGCAGACGAGGTGAATCGGGCGACCCCCCGCACGCAAAGCGCGTTGCTCGAGGCCATGTCTGAGTCCCAGGTCACCCTCGATGGCGTGACACGACCGTTACCAACGCCTTTCTTCGTCATTGCGACGCAAAATCCTGCCAACCAGTCGGGCACTTATCCTTTGCCCGAGTCCCAGTTGGATCGATTCTTGATGAAACTGTCGTTGGGATACCCGGATCCCGAGGCGGAGCGTGCCTTGTTGCAGCATGGCGCGGAAGCGCAGACGGAGGTAGTGGTCCCCGAAGGCTGGCTGACAGAGGCGCAAGCGGCGGTAGAGGCGTGCTACATGAGCGACAGCGTGCTCGATTATCTCCAGCGCCTGATTGCTTACACGCGTGAGTCTGCCGATTTTCGCGTGGGCCTCTCACCTCGCGGTGGTATGGCGCTCGCGCGGGCTGCCCGGGCGGTCGCGGTGATGGCGGGGCGTGATCACGTGATTCCTGAGGATATCCAGCGAGTGTTGGCGCCGGTTGCAGAGCATCGCGTGCAGGCGGCAACAGGCGCGGTCGCCGATACCCGAACCTTAGTGGCAGCGATCGCGACCCACATCGACAGCGTTAGCCATACTGCCTGACCCGGTATGTTGGCCACCCTCAAACAGTGGCAGACCCAGTGGTTGAGCCGGCGCTTACCGCCGGCGAGGTCGATTGCCCTTACCCAGCGTCGTCTGTTTATTTTTCCTACCCGTTCGGGCTTTCTGTTTTTGCTGAGTCTGATGTTGATGCTGCTGATGGCCATCAACTACCAGAGCAACCTCATTTACGGCCTCACGTTCTGGTTGGGGACATTGTTTGTGGTGACGATTCATTTCACCCACGCCAACTTGTCGGGTTTGCAGGTGACCGCCATGGGCGCCAAACCCTGCTTTGCGGGGAAGCAGGCGATCTTCGGTGTGCGGCTGGCTGGCGGCACAAGGGCGCGTCACTCCCTGAGGTTGGGATGGCAGGGTGACGTGCGGGAGATCTTCGAGGCCCTAACGCCGGCATTCACACACGAAGGGATTGATGTGGAAACGGGAGGGCAGACCGAGCGGTCTCTGGCTTATCCGGTAGGGGAGCGCGGTTGGTGCGTCCCTGAGCGGCTGCGTATCGAATCCGAATACCCGTTTGGCTTGCTCCGCTGCTGGAGTTACCTGTCGTTGGATCAACGCGTCATGGTCTGGCCTCGCCCCGTTCCCTGTGAGCAGCCGCACGCTAGTGCCGATGCGGACAGTGATGGTGCCGTGACCGTAGTACCGCAGCCAGAGGCGCTTGATCTGCTGGGTCACCGTGACTACAGGCCGGGGGACCGTGCCAGTCAGATTGATTGGCGCTCTGTCGCGAGAGAACAGCCGCTACAGGTGGCCGTATACCAAAACGACAGTGCCGAGCCGCTGTGGCTGGACTGGCAGGCACTCTCCTCACCTGACCCCGAGCACCGCTTGTCCCAACTGTGCACGCTGGCCTTGTCGGCTCACGAGCAGCGCCGGGCATTCGGGCTGCGTTTGCCTGATCGGGTCATACCGGTCGCATCGGGGCAGGGGCATCTTGAGGCGGTGCTGAATGCCCTGGCCCTGTGCCCGGCGGGCTCGGGGGCTGTCTCAACATGACGGCCGCACCACTTAACACCGGACAACTCAAGTGGCTGATTTTCGGGCAGGGGTTGCTCGTGCTGCCGCATCTTCAGCAAGTGCCGCTGTGGGTCATTTTGCTCTCTGCGTTGACCGGCTGCTGGCGCCTCGCCGCGGATCTCCGGTACGCGCGGGTGCCTGCGTGGCCATTGAGGCTGCTCATCGCACTGGGCGCGGTCGCGGGGGTGGTCGTCACATTTGGCACGCTCATTGGCTTGGAGCCCATGGTCGGCCTTTTGCTGGTGGCGGCAGCCATGAAAGTGTTGGAGTGTCGGCAGCAGCGCGACGGGCAGGTATTGATCTGCCTCGGATTTTTTATCGTGGCGACGCATCTGATTTACCACCAATCACTCCCGATGACCCTCTATGTGCTGACAATGTTGATGGTGTTACTGCTTACTCTGGTCAGGCTCAACATGACCGCAGCAGGGGCGATCTCCCGGCGTCATGTGGTCCTCGTAACAAGAATGATGCTCTGGTCAGCGCCGCTGATGGCCACGCTGTTTGTCGTGTTTCCCCGTATCGATCCGCTGTGGGCCGTGCCCGTCGTGGGCGGTGGCGCAGTCACCGGTATGGATGATCGCTTGTCGCCGGGTTCGGTCTCGCAGCTGGCTCGCTCTGACGCGGTGGCTTTTAGGGTTCGATTTAATGGCGAGCCCCCACCGCGGCAGGAGTGGTATTGGCGCGGCATGGTGTTGAATGAATTTGATCAGGGTGCATGGACCAGCACCGACTGGCGCGACATTCCTCCTGCCGAGCGACGTGTGGAGTCGATATCAGGTGGCACGCTGCCACTTCGCTACGAGGTGTTGCATCCCGCCACGCATCAGCGGTGGCTGTTCACTTTGCCCCATGCTCAGAGTACCGATGCCCGGCTTATCGAGACCGCCAGCCAATATTTGATGTCGCGGCGGCCTGTTGATGCCACCAGCCGGTTTGAGATCACGACGCACCCGGGTGCAATCCGGCAACCAGCGCTGTCACCCTGGTGGCGTGCGCATGAACTCGCGTTGCCT
>CALKHC010000025.1 GCA_938091425.1 uncultured Luminiphilus sp.
AGTTGGCTGATGGGCTCGACACAGCGCTTCCATCTCGTCGACCGAGCGCTGAGCAGACAGTAGCGTCACCTGATAACGATCAGGGTGACGCTGAATCACATCGAGGGTAGACCGGCCAATCGACCCCGTCGCACCCAATACCGCTACCTGACGCATCAATCAATAACCGATCAGCAAGAGGCCAAGGGCAAAAACAGGCGCGGCACCACAAATACTGTCGAGACGATCCAGCAGGCCGCCATGGCCCGGTAACACCGACCCCGAGTCTTTGAGGCCCACTTCCCGTTTGAGCAGACTCACAGTCAAATCACCGACCACCGAGGCCCCTGCCGTGGCCAATCCCAGCGCCATGAGCGAACCCCAACCCAGATGGAGTTGCGACAGAGGCAGGTTTTGCCAGATCAGGGTGGCCAGCAGTGCCACGCACAGCATACCGCCCCAGAAACCCTCCCAGGTTTTAGCGGGACTGATTTCGGCGGCCAGCGCATGCTTCCCAAAGCGTCGGCCAGCGAAGTAGGCTCCGATATCGGCCGCAGCAACGGTCAATATCAGGAGAAAAACCATAAAGGGTCCATTGAGCAGCGTTAAACATACTGTCACGGCAAGCCACGTGGCGGCGAGCATGGCCCACCCCATTAAGGCGCGAACCCACGCGTAACCCCATAAACCGCGCCCAGCGGAATAATACTTCAGTCCCAGCAACATGGCAGACCAAAGCAACGCGGCAGCGGCGAGCCAGGGCCGGGCTCTAAGCGCTACCTCGGGGCTATCAAGCGCAAGACCCATCCACAGTGCCCCGCAGAGCAAAGGAATGACAGCAGCATAGGCTACTCGAGAGAAGGTGCCCTGCGCGCCGACCAGAGCCGCCCACTCCCAGGCACCAGCGGCGGCCACCAAGGTAAACAGAATCGCTTGCACGGGAAAGGGTGCGAACAACAGGGTCGAAATGAGGGCCCCCGCGAGAATCAGTGCTGTGATCACCCTCTGCCGGAGCATGCATCGTTCTCCTGAGAGCCGTTAGTACCGATGCAACAGCGGGCGTAAGCCAAAGCGCCGCTCCCGAACCGCGTAATCCGCCAGGGCAAGGTCCAACACAGTCTCGTCGAAATCAGGCCACAGGACTTCAGTAAACCAGAATTCGGAGTAGGCAAACTGCCACAGCAGGAAATTGGAGACGCGGGTTTCTCCCGCCGTGCGGATGCAAAGATCCGGGTCGGGCAGTTCCGCAGTGGCGAGCCGCTGTGAGATCGTGTCTTCATCGATGTCATCGGGCAACATCTTACCCGAGGCCACATCACGAGCGATGGCTTGGGTCACTTGAGTCACATCCCAGCGACCACCATAGTCGAGAGCGAGAGTCAGCGTCGCGCGATCACCTGCCGCAGTGGCGGCCTCTGCCTTGGCAATCAATTGTTGCAGGCGGGGACTGAAACGATCCCGTCTCCCGATCACCCGCAGTCGCACACCGTCTGAGGCTAATTTGGCTACTTCGTTGCGCAAATAACGCAATAGCAGCGCCAGCAGCGCCCGCACCTCGACCCTGGATCGACCCCAGTTTTCGCTAGAAAACGCAAATAAGGTGAGGTAACGGATGCCCCGGGATTCACAGGCTGATACGAGCTCTCGAACCACTTCGGCTCCCGCTCGGTGCCCTGCCGCACCTGGGTAGCCCTCCCGCCGCGCCCAGCGGTTGTTCCCGTCCATAATAATGGCAAGGTGTCGGGGGACGGCACGGGGCTGAATATCAGATGCTTGCATGGGCGCTTGGTCTCAGGCCTTAAATAGCCATGAGATCTGTCTCTTTCTCGCCCAAGGCGGCCTCGACCTTAGCGACATAGTCGTCGGTCAACTTCTGAATGACATCTTGCCCGCGGCGCTCCTCATCCTCGGAGATCTCCTTCTCCTTTAGCAGTTCCTTCAGCATGCTCAGGCCATCGCGCCGGGCGTTGCGCACTGATACGCGAGCAGATTCCGCCTCGCCGCGAGCCTGTTTGATGTACCCTTTGCGGGTCTCTTCGGTCAACACCGGCATCGGTATGCGAATCACATCGCCAGCCGTTGCGGGATTCAAACCCAGATCTGACTTGAGAATAGCCCGCTCGATATCCGGCGTAATGCCCTTGTCAAAAGCCACTACACTCAGCGTTCGGGCGTCTTCAATATTGATGTTGGCCAACTGATTTAGTGGCGTTTCTGCACCGTAATAGTCGAGCCGGATGCTATCCAACAAACTGGGGTGCGCCCGGCCAGTGCGGATTTTGTTGAAGTTGTGAGATAGCGCTTCCAGCGCCTTGCCCATGCGTTCTTCGGTATCCTGCTTGATGTCGTCTATCATGATGAATCCTGGATGTTTTTTTGACTAAAGCGCATGACATTGCGCAATCAAGCCTGAATTAGGGTGCCCTCATCGCCGCCTCGGACAATGCTGAGTAGCGCACCGCGTTGCGCCATATCGAATACCCGCACCGGCATGTCATGGTCTCTCACCAAGCAAATGGCGGTCAGATCCATGACGCCCAGCTTCTTATCGAGCACCTCATCATAGGTCAGCACGTCATATTTCACCGCATCAGGGCTTGTGACCGGGTCTGCGCTGTAGACACCATCGACCTTGGTTGCCTTCAAAACAATATCCGCTCTGACTTCGATACCGCGCAAACAGGCCGAGGAATCGGTGGTAAAGAAAGGGTTGCCGGTGCCCGCGGCAAAAATGACGACGTCGCCGTTAGACAGCGCTCTGATGGCTTTGCGCCGATCATAATGCTCTACCACACCACTCATAGGGATAGACGACATCGCTTGGGTAGCAATATTGGAGCGCTCCAGAGCGTCGCGAAGGGCCAGCGCGTTCATGACGGTGGCCAACATCCCCATGTGATCACCCGTCACGCGATCCAGACCGGCTGCATTCAAAGCTGCTCCGCGGAAAAGATTACCGCCGCCTACGACCAGGCCGACTTGAACACCGATGCCCACCAACTGCCCGATCTCGAGCGCCAGCTGGTCCAGCACTTTGGGGTCAATACCGAAGGCTTCCTGACCGGTTAAGGCCTCGCCGCTCAGCTTCAGCAGTATGCGCTTATAGACCTTGTCAGCCGCCATCTCTGCTTATCTCCGCCTGCTCATTTAGTGCCGCTCCATGCTACCGGATTGGAAGGTCGCTGTTGATACAGAAACCTTGGTGATTCTTGTCATCCCGACCTATCGGCACGCAGGGATCGATGCGCGAGTGTTGCGCCAGAATCAGTTGCCCAGCTGCGCAGCTACCTCAGAAGCGAAATCCACTTTCTCGACTTCGATACCCTCACCCACCTCGAACCGGGTAAAGCTCAACACTTCAGCTCCAGCCTGTGAAACCAGCTTGCCAACTGTGATGTCAGGGTCTTTAACGAAAGCCTGCTCGGTCAGGCTGTTCTCGGAGAGAAACTTGCGGATTCTGCCCTCAATCATTTTTTCAACAATTTCCGGTGGCTTACCAGAGTCCTCTGCTTGCGCAGAGTAGATCTCGCGCTCCTTGGCAACGAGGTCCTCGGGCATATCATCGGGCGAAACCACCTGAGGGTTGACGGCAGCAACGTGCATGGCCACGTCGCGCGCCAGCTCGCCTGAACCGCCCTTCAACGACACTAGAACTGCAATACGATTATTTCCGTGGACATAGCCACCAATGATTCCTTGGTCCGCTTCATGGGTCACCACGCGACGGACACTGATGTTCTCACCAATTTTTTGCACCAGCGCTTGGCGGGCTTCTTCGATATCGCCCTCTGCCAGCACGCTCACATCGCTAACACGCTGTTCATAGGCCTTGCCCACTACGCTGTGGACGAAATTCAGGAAGTTATCGTCTCGCGCAACAAAATCCGTCTCGCTGTTGACCTCGATCATAGCAGCGAAGCTACCATCATCCGAGGTCTGAATCGCAACAACACCGTCAGCTGCGGTCCTGCCGGCCTTCTTCGCCGCTTTCATTCCGCTGGACTTGCGAAGCGCCTCAATCGCTGCGTCGATATCACCACCCGCCTCTGAAAGTGCTTTTTTGCACTCCATCAGACCCAGGCCGGTCCTTTCGCGCAGTTCTTTAACCAATGCAGCAGACATGCTTTTTCCTCATAAAGCCGCCCTTGAGGACGTCAAAATAATTGATGGTTTAGGGGTCTAGAGACCCCACAATCGAGCTGGCTTGCGGGTCAGGAAGCAGGTTTCTCTGCGTCTTCAGCCGTATCGGACTCTGCAACGGCTTCTTGTGCCGCATCTTCGCTGGCGCTGGCGCCGGCGCCGTCATCGGCGGACTCTTCAACAGACTCAGGCTCGGGCGCTGCCGCCTCAGCCACTGTCTCAGTCGCTTCCGGAGTCTCAGTAACCTCCGGCGCAGCCGCGGGTTCTGCCTCCGTTTCGGTCACCTCGACAAACTCGTCAGCCGCTACCACTTCTCCCCCTGCCGCCTTACCCGCCAGCACGGCATCAGCCACTGCTGTCACATAAAGCTTGATCGCGCGGATCGCGTCGTCGTTACCCGGGATCACGTAATCAACACCATCGGGATCGCTATTGGTGTCGACAATGCCAATAACCGGGATGCCAAGCTTGTTGGCTTCGGTCACCGCAATGCGCTCGTGGTCCACATCAACAACAAAGAGCACGTCGGGCAGACCCGACATCTCTTTAATGCCACCGATCGACCGCTCAAGCTTTTCCTTCATACGAGAGCGCATCAACGCCTCTTTTTTGGTCAGCTTGGCGAAGGTGCCATCTCGCTCCTGCTCTTCAAGCTCGCGCAGGCGCTTGATGGATGAACGGATGGTTTTGTAGTTGGTCAGCATGCCGCCCAGCCACCGATGGCTGACAAAGGGCATGCTGCAACGTCGCGCATGCTCCTCAATAATCTTGCCAGCGGCGCGCTTGGTGCCGACAAACATCACCTGATTTTTGTTCTCGGCTAGACGCTTCACTGTAGTCAGCGCGTCATTGAAGGCGGGCACGGTGTGCTCGAGATTAATGATGTGGATTTTATTGCGGGCCCCAAAAATGTACTGGTCCATTTTGGGGTTCCAGAAACGGGTCTGGTGTCCAAAGTGCGCACCTGCCTGTAGCAAGTCGCGCATGCTTACCTGCGTCATAGTCAAACTCTCTGTTTGGGTTAACCTTCCGCCCCTTCCTGCGACTCCAACCGGAAACCGGCACCCGGGTCCGCAACTGCGAGGGGGCGTGCTATTTGCCATTATTGGCTCGCCGGATCGCTCCAGCGGCGCGCTTTATACCACAGGCGCTCAGACAGTAAAAGCGCGTCCCAAAACGACTCCAGAGTCGGTTACACTCTCGCCCTTTCTGGATCCAATACCGCCGGCAGCAGTTGATGAGCACCGTCACACCCAAATCCACTACCGAGATCGACGCGATGCGCGAGGCGGGTCGTCTGGCTGCTGAGGTCTTGGAAATGATCGGGCCTCAGGTCGATGTGGGTATGACGACCGGAGAAATTGACCGAATTTGTCACGATCACATCGTTAACGTGCAAAAAGCAGTCCCTGCGCCGCTCAACTATAAAGGCTTCCCCAAATCGATCTGCACCTCGGTGAACGAGGTGATTTGCCATGGTATCCCCTCCGACAATAAGAAACTGCGCAATGGCGACATCATTAATATCGACGTCACGGTGATCAAAGACGGCTGGCATGGGGACACTAGCATTATGGTGGGCGTCGGTGACATCGCTCCCCATGCTGAGCGTCTGATGCGCGTGACGCAGGAATGCCTTTATCAGGCACTGGCGCTGGTCAAACCCGGCGCCGCATTGGGCGACCTTGGCCATGTCATTCAGCAGCATGCCGAATCAAACTACTACTCTGTCGTCAGAGAGTACTGCGGCCATGGTATTGGTCAGGTTTTTCATGAAGAGCCGCAGGTATTGCATTACGGCAAGCCTGGTACGGGCCTGAGGCTGGAGCCCGGCATGACCTTCACGGTGGAACCCATGATCAACGCGGGCAAGCGCTACACCAAATTGAATGCGCGAGACGGCTGGACTGTGACCACGCGAGATGGCCGACTTTCCGCACAGTGGGAGCACACCATCGTTGTTACAGACACGGGTTGCGAGGTGCTCACCCGGAGGCAGGATGAAACCTTCCCCTTCTGAGGCACTGCCGGGGGCCTCCATTCCCCCTTTCGACTCTTTCCTAACGCAGGACAACAATCCTGCTCTGGCGGCCCGAGGTTTCCTTCAGGCAGCGAGAGACGCACTGGCTGAGAGCTTTGCTCCCGGCAAGGCGATTGCCCCTTTTCTTCGACAAACCAGTGACATGGTCGACGCGGTGCTCACCCGATTGTGGGTGGAGTACGTGGGCGAACATTCGACAGCGGCATTGATTGCCGTCGGCGGTTACGGCAGGGGCGAGCTGTTCCCGCAGTCTGATATCGACGTGTTAATCCTCACGCGAGGGACGCCGGAAGCGGACACAGCCAGCCAATTGGAACGGTTTGTAACGAGTCTCTGGGATACGGGGCTTCAGATCGGGCACAGCGTGAGGACACTGGCCGAGTGCGAGGTGCTAGCAAAAGAGGACCTGACCGTGGTGACCACAATGATGGAATCACGTTATCTGGCGGGTGACACCGGTTTGATTGCCGATTTGGCAGACATCATCAACCCCTCCGCCATGTGGCCGCCCAACGAATTCATCCGCGGTAAGTTAGGCGAACAACAAAACCGCCATGATCGCTACAGCAACACTGAGTACGCGCTGGAGCCCAACATCAAGAGCTCACCGGGTGGACTTCGTGACCTGCAGGTTATTGAGTGGATCACGCTGCGATGCTTCGGCGTGGGCCTTGGAGAGGTAGACGAACCTGACTTTCTGAGCGAGGCCGAACGCGACCAGTTAAAAAATGGCCAGGAGTTTCTGAGCCAAGTGCGCTTCGCACTGCACAGCATGGCAGGGCGCGCTGACGACAGACTGCTATTTGACCATCAAAAAAAGCTTGCGGCGCTGTGGGGTATGGTCGATGGCGACACGCTGGCTGTCGAGCAGTTCATGCAGGTGTATTACCGCTGGATGAAAACCCTCAGCCAACTGAACGAATTACTGATAGAGGTGTTTGAGCACCGACTGGCCGACGCGCCCGACTCTGATGTTCGGGTCATTGATGACGATTTTGAGGTGAGCCATAGCCGCATCAGAGCCAGACACGACAGCGTATTTCAGGACAACCCCAGCAATCTGTTGCGGCTGTTCGTGCTGATCGGCAACGATCCGTTGGTAGATCGCATTGAACCCAACACGCAACGCCTGCTGCGCCGGGATTCGCCCTTGATCGATGACGCCTTCCGGGCTTCGAAGGCAAACCGTGACCTGTTCATGGCAGTGCTGGGTGTCCCTCACAATATGACCAAACAGCTCAGGCGAATGTCACGCCACGGTGTTCTGGGGCGTTACCTGCCCGCTTTTGGCAAGATCATCGGGCAAATGCAGTTTGACCTTTTCCACGCCTATACGGTGGATGCGCATACGACTGAAGTCATCGCCAACACCCGGCGGTTCATGCGCGCCGACTACACCGACCGATTCCCGGTGTCGACCCGGATTGCCCGCCGTTTGAGGGATCCCCGACTGCTCTATATTGCCGCACTATTTCACGATATCGGCAAAGGTCGGGGCGGCGATCACTCGGAGCTCGGGGCAGTCGATGCCGAGACGTTCTGTGCCGATCACGGTCTATCGGAAACAGACACCGCATTAATCGTCTGGCTCGTAAAGAACCACCTCTTGATGAGCCAAATCGCCCAGCGGCGGGATATCTCTGACCCGGAGGAAATCCAGCGCTTCGCCCAGATTGTGGTGACACAGGAACGTCTCGATTACCTCTATACGCTGACGGTGGCCGATATCGCGGGCACAAACCCAGAGCTCTGGAACGCATGGCGTTCATCGCTGATGCGCCAGCTTTATACCGAAACCCGTCGAGCCTTGGGCCGCGGTCTGGATAACCCTCTTGACCGGGAGGAGGTCATCCGGGAGACCAAACGCAGTGCCGCCGACGCCCTGGAATACCGCGGCTTTCTTGAGGACGAACTCGAAGGGCTTTGGGCGACACGGGGCGAGGACTATTTTCTCCGGGAACGCGCTGAAGATATTGCCTGGCATACCGAGGCGATTGCGGACCACCATCATGAGCGAGGCGCACTGGTGCTGGTTAAACAGGCCACGGAATCACCCATTAGCAACGCGACCCAGATATTTGTCCACACGCTGGACGAGCCCAGTACCTTCGCCCGGATTTGCGCGGCACTGGACACGCTGGATCTCACTATCCACGACGCACGCATCTACAGTGACGCTGACGGCAGCACCCTCGATACGTTTTTTGTATTGAAGAGTGACGGATCCTGCCTCGACAGTCACCCGGATACCTTTCAAGAGATCGAAGACAGGATTCGCCTGCATCTCAGCGAATCCGAGCTGAAAACGGTGTCCCGACACACGCCGAGAACCGTCAAAGCCTTTACCATTCCAACCACTGTCGAGTTCTCACAAGATGAAGCCAGCCATCTGACCACACTGGAGATCACCACTGCTGATCGACCTGGACTGTTGGCGCGGGTGGGGTCGGTGCTGTCTCGCCACGACGTCTCTGTTCAGGGCGCAAAAATCCAAACTTTAGGCGAGCGAGTCGAGGACATCTTTTTTCTCGCCGATGCAGCGGGCGGGCAACTCCAGGATCAGACCTTACTTGCCACGCTAGAAAGCGACCTCATCGAGGCATTGAGCACAGGCCAAGCACAACACAGCGCGGCATCGGAGCTGAGTATTTGAATACCGGCCTGAATACCCTGCATCCCTACCCCTTTGAAAAGCTGGAACAACTCTTTGAGGGTCTCTCCTCTCCCGATCATCAGATCATTCCACTGACCATTGGCGAGCCTCAGCATGCGCCGCCCAAGAGGGTAATAGAGTTGCTGAGCGAACAGGCCGCGCTGGTGGCTCGGTACCCTGCCACGGCAGGTCGACCTGAACTCCGCGCCGCGATCGGGGCATGGCTAGAGCGTCGTTTTCATCTGCCCTCGCTGGATGCTGACCGACACGTATTGCCATTAAACGGCACGCGAGAGGGCCTCTTTGCCGTGGCACAAACGCTGGTAACCCACGGCAGAGCAGGCGCAGTCTTGTGCCCGAATCCCTTCTATCAGATCTATGAGGGCGCGGCATTGCTAGCGGGTGCCGAACCCGTCTTGCTGAATTGCGACGCCAGTACCGGGTTTCTCCCGGATGTCGATTCGGTGACTGCCGAACAGTGGCAAGCTTGCCAGCTGTTGTTCATTTGCACACCGGGCAACCCCGCCGGTGCAGTCATGCCCTTGGAGGCACTGCAGCGGCTTATTGCATTGGCTCGGGAACACGACTTTGTGATCGCCAGTGACGAATGCTATAGCGAGATCTATCCGGACGAACAGCATCCTCCCATCGGTTTGCTTGAAGCCGCCGCCGACATGGGCAATACCGACTACCGGCACTGTCTGTGTTTTCACAGTCTGTCAAAGCGATCCAACCTGCCCGGACTTCGGTCTGGTTTTGTAGCGGGAGATCCCGATTGGATTGAGCAATTCCGCCGTTACCGCACCTATCACGGCTGCGCGATGCCACCGCACCACCAAATTGCCAGCGAGTGGGCATGGAGCGATGAGCGGCATGTGCTCGAAAATCGCGCGCGTTACCGGGAAAAATTTGCCGCTGTGACACCCATTTTGACGCCTGTTCTCTCGACCCCCTCTCCCGATGCCGGCTTTTATCTGTGGCCCGAGACACCGACCGACGACGAGACGTTTGCACAACAACTGCTGCAGCGCGCCGGCGTCAAAGTACTGCCCGGTCGGTATCTGGCTCGCGACACCTCGGCTGGTAACCCTGGCGCCCACCGCGCTCGTTTGGCACTCGTGGCAGAACTCTCACAATGCGTTGAAGCAGCAGAGCGCATCGCACACGCCGTGAAATCAGGTTTCTGACATGAGTAGCCCGAGTAATCTGAATAAAGCCGAGCGCATCGCCTACATCGACGAGACACTGCAGGCTCTATATCCAAAAACACCGGTGCCACTGGATCATAAGGATCCCTATACCCTGTTGATTGCCGTACTCCTCAGTGCTCAATGCACTGACGACCGAGTCAACCAAGTCACCCCGGGGCTGTTTGCGAAGGCAGATTGTCCGGAAGATATGATCACTCTGAGCGTCGAGGAAATCAGGGGCATCATTCGCCCTTGCGGGCTCTCACCACAGAAATCCAAAGCGATCCATCGTTTGAGCGAGTTGCTGTTGGAACACCACGACGGTGAAGTACCGGCTGATCTTGAGGCGCTGGAGCAGTTACCGGGCGTGGGCCATAAAACGGCGAGTGTTGTGATGGCGCAGGCTTTTGGACTGCCGACCTTCCCGGTGGACACCCATATCCACCGACTCGCGCAACGATGGGGACTCACCCGGGGGCGGAACGTGGTCGAGACAGAGCGAGATCTCAAACGCGCTTTCCCTAAAGTGCGCTGGAATGCGCTGCACCTGCAAATCATTTATTACGGCAGAGAGTTCTGCACGGCACGCGGTTGCGATGGCCGGGTCTGTGAGATCTGTCGTACCTGCTACCCTTCACGAAAGCACCCCAAGCGCTGCAACAAGGCGTGATCGCCGCGGCGGTGTGACTGCAATTCTGCTACTCTGCGCGGCTTGACACGGGATGGCGCGCGCTCCGGTGGAACGCCTCGGCCCGTAGACTGTGAATCACTGCAAAGGTCTCTCAAATGAGTCAGCCAATACTCTTTGGTATTCCCAATTGCGATACGGTCCGTAAGGCGCGCAAGTGGCTGGATAGTCAGGACGTGGCGCATGAGTTCGTCGATCTGCGAGCCAATACGCCGTCCGCTCCTAAGATCACTGAGTGGCTTTCGGCCGTTGGCTTTGAGCGACTGATCAATCGGCGCAGTACCACCTTCAAGCAGTTATCCCAGGGTGACAAGGCGGCATTGGAAGAGGGTGACGTGGTCAGCGTGTTGCGGGCCCAACCCACCTTGATCAAACGCCCGGTTTTGGAGTGGAACAATGCGGTATCGGTGGGCTTCAAGGCAGAAGAGTATGCGCAACTATTTGATATTTGAGGAACCCATCTCATGAGCTCGCTCCACGGTTTTGGTTTAGGCATTGTGTCGGAGAACGCTCGGGGCGCCGTGCTGGATACCTTCTACCCACAACCGGTCGCGCAGGTCAGCGACGACCTGGCCAAGGTACTGTCGGGCGTATCGGGAAGGCTGGACGCTGCGCAACTCGGGGAACTGTCGACGGCGCTGGAGGCCGCAGGCGACAGCTCGGGGGCCGGGCTCGCGACGCAACTGGCCGCCACAGATTGCAAAGTGGTGGCAACACCGCTGGCTGAGAACGTCCCGCCGAGCTCGGTGGAGGAGGCCTACCTCAAACTGCATCTCATCTCCCATCGATGGGTAAAGCCCCACGCGACTGATCTCACCGGTTTATTTGGTCTGCTGCCCAATGTGGCATGGACGGACCAAGGGCCCGTGGACCTTGAAGAGCTCTCGCAACGACAGCTAGACGCGCGACTCAAAGGGTCCGTCCTCGAAGTCTCCAGTGTCGATAAATTCCCGAAAATGACCAACTATGTAGTCCCTGCTGGCGTCCGCATTGCGCACACTGCCAGAGTGCGCCTTGGAGCCTATTTGGGTGAGGGCACCACCGTCATGCATGAAGGTTTCATCAACTTCAATGCCGGTACTGAGGGCCCGGGCATGATCGAAGGCCGCATCTCGGCGGGAGTCTGGGTGGGCGAAGGTTCAGACCTGGGAGGCGGCTGCTCCACGATGGGCACACTTTCGGGCGGCGGGGATATCGTGATTTCGGTGGGCAAAGAGTGCTTGATCGGGGCGAATGCAGGCCTT
>CALKHC010000026.1 GCA_938091425.1 uncultured Luminiphilus sp.
GTTCCTTGTGGCTCAGTCAGCTATCAGAGTCGGCTTAAAGATTATTCAACGTCTACCTCTGATTGATCACCCTGATCATCCGAGCTGACTAACCTCTGACTGACATCTGCGTCGAAACCTCGATATTGCATAAATCTCAGGCGTCGCCCCCGCTCTCGCTGGCGTTCGTCCCAGTTACCCACGATGGGCTCCCCGCCGTACTTCTTTTCATACACCGCAGCGGCTTCCGCCTCCCAATCAACCTCTAACTCAAAGGCCTCTTTCATGCTGTCGCTGATCAAATGCTCAACGCGCTGTTGGCGCAAATCATTGCGGATGCGGCTTGGTCCGTAACCTCGACCCGCTAGCTGACGGACCCTTGAGGCGGCATAACGCTCGTCGCTCAGCAAGCCTTCTTCAATAAGCTGGTGTATCACTTGCTCCACCGTGTCGGGGTCACAATCGCGCTTTCTGAAACGCTTTATCAGCTTGGTCTTAAGCTCAGAAGAACCGTGTTCCCGCCTCGCAAGCAAGTCCATCCCGGCGAGCCGTAGCTCGCCGGGAGTGACCGGATCTTTTTTGGTGTAATCCTCCACCAGAGGATCTGGCGCAGATCGTTAGGACGACTCGGCGACTTCTCCGACATCGGGCTCGTGTGAGTCCTCTGCCGGCACTTCGGCCACCTCAGTTTCCACTGCAGCCAGCGGGAGACCCATCATTTGATGGCGGATTTGATCCTCGATTTCTTTGGCAACCGCCGCATTCTCCTCGAGGAATTTGGATGCGTTTGCCTTGCCCTGGCCGATCTTATCGCCTTTGTAGGCGTACCAGGCGCCGGACTTATCGATAAGGTTGAGCTTCACGCCCCAATCAATCACTTCGCCCATGTGGTAGATACCACCGCCATACATGATCTGGAACTCCGCCTGACGGAACGGGGGTGAAACTTTGTTCTTTACCACCTTGACCCGGGTCTCATTGCCCACCACCTCATCGCCCTCTTTAACCGCGCCAATCCGACGAATATCGAGACGTACAGAAGAATAGAACTTGAGTGCGTTACCGCCGGTGGTGGTCTCAGGGCTACCAAACATCACGCCGATCTTCATGCGGATCTGGTTGATAAAGATCACCAGGCAATTGGTCTGCTTGATGGCGCCCGTGAGTTTGCGCATCGCCTGACTGAGGAGTCGCGCCTGAAGGCCGACGTGAGAGTCCCCCATCTCGCCTTCAATCTCCGCCTTGGGAGTCAGCGCCGCTACGGAGTCAATTACCAGCACGTCCACCGCACCAGAGCGCACCAGCATCTCGGCGACTTCGAGTGCCTGCTCGCCCGTATCGGGCTGAGACATAATGAGGTCATCAACCTGCACACCAAGCTTCTCAGCATATTGCGGATCTAGCGCGTGCTCCGCATCGATGAAGGCCGCTGTGCCTCCCGCTTTTTGGGCTTCAGCAATCACCTGCAACGTCAGCGTCGTTTTGCCTGAAGATTCCGGGCCGTAGATCTCTACAATGCGGCCCTTGGGCAAGCCGCCAATACCCAGTGCAATATCCAAGCCCAATGAACCGGTGGAGATTGAGGGTATCGCCACACGCTCCTGGTCACCCATGCGCATGACCGTACCCTTGCCAAACTGGCGCTCGATCTGTGACAGCGCCGCATCCAGTGCTTTCTGCTTGTTCGGATCCATGTCTCGCTCCTCTCTTACTCTGCTGAGTATGCCTTTCAGGCTGTGCCCCGAAGAATCATGCTTTGTCGCGCTCAACCCTGTTTACATCGGTTTTGCGCCCGAATTACCCGCGTTCAAAAGTACTGTCTATATATTCAGCTTTTTTTCCAGCGATTGCAATCCAGTTTAACGATCAATTTCAGCAAAAATAGTGTCGCACCACGCAACATGTCGCCCAAAGCGACAGTACAGGTCTTGCACACGCGTCAAGATTAGAGGAACGCATCTCCGCCATTGGGGCTTAAACATTGGCCTCTGAAGTGGCCTGCGGCATCGCTGGCGAGGAAAAGATAAGCACCCACAATATCCTCGACGTCGGCTATCCGGCCCGCAGGGATGTTTTGCCGAATACCGTCAAGAATGTCTTCAGGCACGTCAGCCAAAATAGGGGTCATGGTCGCACCCGGCGCTACGCAGTTGGCCGTGATCGGGCGGTCGCCGATCTCGAGTGCGAGACTGCGCGTGAACGACAGAATCGCGCCCTTCGCAGCCGTATAGTGGGAGAACCCCGGCGCGCCGATGTACGCGAGCTGTGAGGCGGTGTTGATGATGCGGCCACTATTTTGTGCATACATCTTCTTCAGGGCTGAGCGCGTGCAAAGAAACGTGCCGCGCAGGTGCACACCTATCAATCGGTCAAAGTCAGCCACCTCAAGCGCCTCAACCGGGCTGGAATGGGCGATTCCCGCATTGTTAATGAGGATATCCAGCGGGCCTGAACCCAGAGTCGAAAACATCGCCAATACATCAGACTCACTGCTGACATCGGCCTGTATCGCCTGAGCCGCCCCACCCGTCTCCACAATACTATTCACCACTGCCTCTGCGGCTTCTGCTGTTGCTTTATCTGGGTGGTTCACCCAAACCATCGCACC
>CALKHC010000027.1 GCA_938091425.1 uncultured Luminiphilus sp.
ACGCTCCCCTCCGACCTACCGCCGCCGGATGGCTGCACGGAAATTGGTCGAGTTGCCGAGGGAAGCGGGATAAGCTGTGATCGAACTCCGGAGCCCATTGGCTATGACCACTTCGACCGCTGATCACGACGACCCCAACCGGGCGAGAATTACTGATGTGGCAACGCTGATCGCGAGTGGTGCCGGCGCCGGTTTGTCACCGGTGGCACCGGGCACGGCGGGCAGCATTGTTGCCACGGGGATATTGGCTTTCTTGTTGGATATGCCTGTGATCTGGCACTGGTGCCTGTGGTTCGGGTTGGTTGCTGTGGCGGTGTGGTCATCCAAACGCGCAGGCGCCTCATGGGGCGTGATTGATCATCCTGCGATCGTGATCGACGAATTCGCAGGGCTGTGGCTAGTGGTACTCATCCCGACCACTGTACTGACTTTTGACTTGCCCGGTGTGCTGTTGCTGGTCGGGTCGCTGGCGCTGTTCAGACTCTTTGACATTGTCAAACCATGGCCAGTCAGCGCGCTCGAACGACGTGTCCCCGGCGCATGGGGAGTGCTGCTAGATGATGTGGCGGCAGGAGCGATGGCAGGCGGCTGTATGACTCTGGCGCTGATGGCTGTTGCGGCTTACTAGAGCCCGCCTGCATCGCGTCAGCGCTATTGAGGCGTGTTCCACCGGGGTGAGGTTGTTGCACCCGCATTGATGGGGCGCTGGTCTAGGTTTCCCGGTGCACCATTTTTCGGGCCAGTTGTCTCAGAGGCTCGGCGGTGTCCCCAAACTCAGACAGCGCGTCGAGTGCCTCATTAAGCAGCTCATCGGCCTCCTGTTTTGCACCTTTCACGCCCAGGGTGCTCACGTAAGTGGATTTCTCTGCGCGCTCATCCTTGCCGGCCGTTTTACCCAGTGAGGTGCTATCGCCTGTGACGTCGAGTACATCGTCGGTGACTTGAAAGGCTAGCCCGATCGCTTTGGCGAATCTTATTAGCGCCTCGCGCTGTGTGGGGGTGGCACCGCCGCAGATAGCACCGACCTCTGCCGCCGCGGAGATGAGCGCACCGGTTTTGAGGTGGTGTATGTCTCTGAGCGCGGTAACGGTCACGGCTTGATGTTCGGCGGCCAGATCGAGTGCCTGGCCACCCACCATTCCATTAAAACCGACGGCCTTGGTGACTACCCTGAGGATGTCGAGGCGTTGCTCGGCGCTCAAAGCCTCTATTTCAGTGAGCCGTTGGAAGGCGGCGGCTTGAAGGCCATCTCCGGCAAGAATGGCGGTCGCCTCGTCGAAGGCGCAGTGCAGTGTGGGTTGTCCTCGCCGGAGGTCATCGTCGTCCATGGCGGGCAGATCATCGTGGACGAGAGAGTAGGTGTGGAGTAACTCGATCGCCTCACCCGCCATGACCGCCGCAGGGACGCATTCCCCTGCGGTCAGTTCAGCACTGGCGATCGTCAAGCGGCTTCGTAGCTGTTTGCCGGGGTGCTGCGCGAGATAGTCGAGAGCTTCAGCGAGTTTTGGGTCGGGACAGGTCAGCCAGGCGAAAGGTTCCATAGGCAGCTCAGGCTTCGCCCGAAGCGTCTTCCTCCTCGATTAGCGATCCGTCGGCGGTCACTTGAGCGACCCGTTGTTCAGCAGACTCAAGGGTTTTTTGAATGCTACCGCTCAGCTGGACCCCTTTTTCATAGAGTACCAACGCCGCCTCCAGTTCGATTTCCGGATCTTCAAGTTGCTCAACCAATTCGCTCAGCTCGGTCATCTGCTGAGTGATGCTGGGGGATGCTGTGGTTTTACTCGATTTGGCCACGCGTTAATGCCTTGCAGAGGTTATAGCGCTTGTTGGCTGGTTGTGGCCGGCGTTGTGCTCTCTGCCACCGCGATGATGTGCTCGGCAGTCAATCCTGCCAGTTGCCGGCATTCGCCTTGCCCGGCATGCGCGATGAACGCGTCCGGGATGCCCACGTGGCGCAAGTGACAGATTACTCCGGCATTGGCAAGGAACTCGGCGACGCCACTCCCGGCGCCACCGGCTACGGCATTTTCCTCCAACGTGATCAGCAGATCATGTTGTTCAACTAGAGAGAGGATCATCGCCTCATCCAGCGGCTTCACCCAGCGCATGTCTACCACTGTTGCGCCCAATGCCTCGGCGGCGGCCAGTGCTTGATCAAGCAGTACGCCGAAATTCAGGATTGCGATGCCGGTACCCTTTCTCACCAGCTCGGCCTCGCCGATGTTCATCGAAGGGAGTCCAGCGTCGATTGCAATCCCCGTGCCTTCCCCCCGCGGGTAGCGGACCGCTGAGGGTCCTTCATGCAGCCACGCACTCTGCAGCATTTGACGGCACTGATTTTCGTCGCTGGGTGCGCCGACGACCATATTGGGGATGCAGCGCAGGTAAGACAGGTCAAAAGTGCCATGATGCGTCGGCCCGTCTTGACCCACCAAGCCCGCCCGATCAATGGCCAAGGTGACGTCCAAACCCTGCAGTGCCACATCGTGTATTAGCTGATCGTAGCCGCGTTGTAAAAAGGTGGAGTAAATGGCGAGCACAGGCTTGAGTCCATCGCAGGCCATGCCAGCAGCCAACGTCACCGAGTGCTGTTCAGCAATCGCCACATCATAGAACCGCTCTGGAAATGCCTTGGCATACTGCACCATGCCTGATCCTTCGCACATGGCGGGGGTGATTCCCACTACCCGATCATCTTGTGCTGCAAGGTCGCAAAGCCACTGTCCAAACACGTCCTGATATTTGGGCAATTTGGGTTTGGCGGGCACCGCGGACTTTGCGGGTTTGGCGGGTTCTAATTTGTTGATGGCATGGTAGCCAATGGGGTCGCGCTCTGCCGGGGCGAAACCCTTCCCTTTGACGGTGCGAATGTGCAGGAACTGAGGGCCTGTTAGGTCAGCCATGACCTTGAGCGTGTTCACCAATTGGGGCAGATCATGACCGTCGAGTGGACCTATGTAGTGCCAGCCGAGCTCTTCGAACATGGTGCCCGGGGCCACCATGCCTTTCATGTGCTCTTCTGTTTTTTTGGCCAGATCCCACGCGCCGCGAACATGCCCAAGGATCTTTTTGGAACCCTCCCGCAGTGCGGTGTAGGTTTTGCTGGCCCAGATCTTCGCGAAGTAAGTTGCCAGTCCGCCGGTGTTATGGCCAATCGACATTTGATTGTCGTTCAGGATGACCAGCATATTGGGACGTTCATGGCCGGCATGAGCCAGTGCTTCAAAAGCCATACCACCGGTGATGGCACCATCTCCAATGACCGCTATCACCTTGCGGTCGATGCCCTGTTTTTGTGCCGCCAATGCCATACCCATTGCTGCGGATATGCTCGTCGATGAGTGACCAACACCGAAGGTGTCGAAGGGGCTCTCAGAGCGTTTAGGAAACCCGGAAAGGCCTTCCAACTGTCGCATGCTGTTCATGCGATCGCGCCGCCCGGTCAGAATTTTATGGGGATAAGTTTGGTGCCCTACATCCCAGACGATGCGGTCATGGGGGGTATTGAAAACGTGGTGCAAGGCGACCGTCAGTTCTACCACTCCCAGACCCGCACCAAAGTGCCCCCCAGTGCCTGCCACAGAGTAGAGCAGGTCGTGTCGAAGCTCTTCAGCCAGCTCTACCAATTCATGGCTTTGCAGCTGCGAGAGTGCGTCGAGATCCGTCGATATACCATCGAGCAGCGGCGTATGGGGCCTAGTTGTCGGCAGCTCTTCAATCATGCGAAGGATCATACCCCAAGTTATGTTGTCAGCGCCGACTTAAATCAGTTGGGGTCAAACTGCTTCCTCAAGCGTTCCAATGCTTTGCGCTCATGTTTGCCCGGTCTTTGTGAGGGTCTCGCCAGAGCGCCCGCGGCTTTGCGGGCCTCTGCGGCGCGGGCACGTCTTTCGACGCTGGCCTCGGTTTCTTGGTATAAGGATTGGGCAATCGGCGCCGCGCGTCGGTGCTCGCTGGTAGCGATCACTTTGACGTCGCGTTCATCCCAGCCCTGACGGATGCGCAAGATGTCTCCCGGGGCCACTTCCCGTGACACTTTTACTTTTTGGCCGGCGAGTTGCACTTTGCCACCCTCAATGGCGGCCTTAGCCAATGACCGGGTTTTGAAAAAACGCGCGGCCCACAACCACTTATCGATCCGGACTTTTCCGTTGCCGTGTTCGCTATCGGTCAATGTTCGGCAATCCGCTCAGGATTTCCCCAAAGTGGTGGATGGCAGGGAACCGCGTATCGTTTCGCGGGGGGAGCGTCGAGTCGGGTTGACGCAATGTGACTAAGTGGGCCACACCAAATTCCTGTGCCGAATCGAGCACGTACTCTGAATCATCCACGAACAGCGTTCGTTCGGGGTCAAAGGGGCGTTCTTGAATGAGGGTGCGCCAGAACGTGGACGTTTCTTTCGGCGCGCCGTAATCATGGGAACTGATCATCGCGTCGAACCACTGAGCTAAAGGCAGGCGCTCTGCCTTCATCTGTAAGGTCACAGGGTGCGCATTGGTGATCAATACAACGTCGAGATGGCTAGCCTGAAGGTGTTTTAGAAAGGTCTCTGCTTGGGGCCGCCAGCGAATACCGTCTGTGTAGTGTGCCTTGATAGCGGGAATATCAAGCTCCAATTTCTCGCCCCAAAAGTCGAGGCAATACCAATTCAGTTTGCCGCGCTCACCTGCAAAGACGGGTTCCAGCGTCTTCTGGCTGGTCCTGACGTCTAGGCCTCTCTGCCGGCCCCACTCACCCGGGATCACGGTGCCCCAGAAATGATTGTCGAACTCGAGATCAAGGAGCGTGCCGTCCATATCCAGCAAAATGGTGTCGAGTTGTGTCCAGTCCACCGCTTCTACCGAGAGACTGGAGGCCACAGTTAAGGCCATCGGGTGCTACCCTGTTGGGATGAATAGTCGTCACTATAGCGGCAACCTTGGTCTCGATGCGATGCTCAGAGAGGCTCAGCTCTCCTTGCCCGATCTGATCACTGCGCTCAGGGCGCTCGCAGCAGACGCCTCGCAGTGCATTCTTGATCTCTACGCGATTGTTGGAGAGGTGGCCGTCAGCCAAAAGTCCGACGCCAGCCCCGTGACTGAGGCTGATCATGCATCGCATCGACTAATTTGCCAGGCACTGCAGTCGCTGACGCCGAATATCCCGATCCTCTCGGAGGAGTCTACGCTGGAGCAGCTGATTGGTCGGCGTGAGTGGCCGGTGTGCTGGATGATTGATCCATTGGATGGCACCAAAGAGTTTCTGGAGGGCACCGGGGAATTCACGGTGAATATCGCATTGATCGTTGAGGCGGAGGCGGTGCTGGGGCTGATCGCCGCTCCCAATCGGGGCCATCTTGATTTTGGCGTGCCCGAGTGGGGTGCATGGCGCTACCCGTTGTTCTCAGACGAGGAGGGTGAGGCCTTGAACACGCGCGCTCTCGATCCGACCGCGCAGCTGCTGATGTCGGCGAGCGCGCGCCACCGTGAGGAGCGGGTAAAGATGTTGCTCACTCGTCTCGCGGATCTGGCTCAGGGTACAGAGCGGTTAAATGCGGGCAGCGCTCTTAAATTTTGCGACGTGGCATCGGGCAAGGCAGATGTCTATCCGCGTACGTCGCCCTGTTACGAATGGGATTTGGCGGCGGGCGACGCCCTGGTGCGCGCAGCGGGGGGTAGCGTCACTACCCTTGAGGGTGCGCCGGTTCGTTACAATCAGTGGGACAGCTTGAAAGCGCCCAAGTTTGTCGCTGCCGGGGACAGTGAGATCAATTATCTCGAGCTGATCCCGGATCCGGATCTCTGACTGGCCCGGTTAAATGGGTTGTTGGTTCCCCTTTGTCATTGGGGTGCCAGATGATTAAGAGTGGCTTGTCAGCGCCGCCGAACCCCAGTTAGATTTCCCTTGGGGCAGGTACGAGGTAATGCATGACAGAGCGTGTTGGACCAGATCAGTCAGCGGCTAACGAAGATCTCTCGTCTGCGGAGCGCCTTGCTTTGATGCAAAGTCAGCATCGCACCCTCGATCAGAAAATCATCGAACTGCAATCGCGACCGTGGCAAAACCAATTACTGGTGCAGCGTCTCAAAAAAGAAAAATTGCGATTAAAGGAGTCGATCGAGCGGCTCAAGGACGAGATCATTCCCGATCTCAACGCCTGAGACTCATCCAACCAGGCGACCTTCCAATTCGAGCAAAGCGACTTTGATGTTAAGCCCTCCGGTAAAGCCCGTGAGGGTTTGATCACTGCCGATCACTCTGTGGCAGGGCACAATGATCGGGAGCGGGTTGCGGCCGACGGCGCCACCGGTGGGTCTGGCTGATTTGGGTCTGCCGATAGCTTGCGCGATGTCGGCATAGCTGACCGTTTCACCATATGGGATGGCGACAAGCGCGCGCCATACGGATTCCTGAAAGGCGGTGCCATGCCAATCTAATGGCACAGAGAATCGTGTCAGTTGCCGTGCGAAATAGGCATCCAGTTCTTGCTTGGCCAGCGCGAGAACGCTGTTGCTGGTCGTTTTGCCCGCAGTTCGCTTTGGTCGATTTGGAAATCGAATACTGCTCAGGCCGCACTCGGTGGCCTCCAGCGTCAAGGCGCCAATAGGGGTATCAAGCGTGTCGCGGAAAAGACTCACGCCGAAGAATCTTTCGGTTTCGAAAAGCGTGTGGGAACCATTAGCAAACCCGCGCACAGCAGAAGCGTTAACACCTCCAGCGCATCTGATATATGTGGCGTGTGATTGACCGACATCAGGTCAGGGATCGAAACGCTGCAGAGTAGCGCTGTGAGCACCACGCTGAGTCGACGGGTGCCCATTAAGCCCAGTGCAAGCAGCACAAACAGCACACCGCGGCCCGCCTTGGTCAAGCTCGCCTGTGACAGAGGTTCCGCCCACAGCTGAGTAACTAGCATGCCCCCGATCACCAGCGCCAGAATCATCGCGAGCAGGCGCAGCCTCTCTCTGATTTGTGATGGGGAATTCTGCATGCTGTCTTCAATGGCAACGGCTAGTGGGTGGCCTAATGATGACAGTTATCGCATCGCCACAGTAGGCAGTAGCGTGCTCCAGCAGCGCAAAGGGCTATCAAAAGATAGGGAGCTCTGGAGGTATGATGGCAGGCATGACGCTAACACCACTCAATGCTACTGCGATCACCGACTCATTGTCAGAATCTGCCGCGGCAATGTTTACTGTTGAGGTTCATGACTCTGTGGGGTCCACCAATGATGTGGTTCGCGAGCATGAAGTGGCTTCCGCCTTGCAGGGCGTCGCGGTGCTGGCAGAGGAGCAAACTCAGGGGCGCGGACGACGCGGCCGGCGCTGGCACAGTCCTGCAGGGGTCAATCTGTATTTGTCTGTAGGTTGGCGATTTCATGGGCCGGTAGAGGGGCTGTCCGGCCTTAGCTTGGCTATCGGGGCCATGCTTGCTGAGGCGATCGCGAGAAACTACGACGTCGACCTCGCTCTGAAATGGCCTAATGACCTCTACTATGATGACCGAAAGCTGGGCGGGGTGCTGATTGAATTGCTCGGCGAGCAAAACGGCATGATCCCCGTTGTTGCCGGTATTGGACTGAACGTGAGCATGCCTGTTGACGATGCCGACGCCATTCAGCGGCCGTGGACCGATCTGTCCACTGCCCTTGGTGTGCCGGTAGATCGAAATTTGTTGGCTGCTCGATTGATCAACCAGCTGGCCGTCGGGCTCATGAATATTGCCGGCGGTGAATTGGCTAGTTGGCTGCATCGCTGGCGCAAGCGGGATTTTTTGTATGGGCGGCAGGTACTGGTTGACGGCTCACCCACTGTGGCTGGTATAGCGGCGGGTATCGATCAGAATGGGGCACTCTTGGTGAGCACGGAGACAGGTGAGTCAGTGATCGCGGGTGGAGAGGCGAGTTTGCTTGAGATTGGAGAGACAGGATGAGTGATCAGACGCCGTGGTTGCTGATCGATGTGGGTAACACCGCGATCAAGTGGCGTCTGGCCAATGCCGAAGGGCTTCTCGACACAGGGGGTTCGGTTTCGGATGTGCCCAGTCTGTGCCGGAGTGTTGGGGCAGAGCCCTGGGACGTAGCGGGACTAGCGAGTGTTGCCAGTGATTCGGCTGACGCCCTGCTGATCGCCGCGCTGACAGCGAGCAGGGAGGCGACGGTGCGTCTGGCGACGGCGCAATCAACGTGTTTTGGATTGGTGAGCAGTTATGCCGAGCCAACGCGCATGGGCGTAGACCGTTGGCTCGCCATGTCGGCGGCGCATTTTCATAACGAGGGTGCGCTCTGCGTTATTGATGCCGGCACCGCTGTGACAATTGACTTGGTGTCCACAGAGGGCGTGCATCTTGGCGGCTATATCTTGCCCGGCGCCGACCTGATGTGGCGCGCCTTGAGCAGAGAGACGGACCGGATTCACGTCGATATGCTCAAGGCACCGACCATTGGGCCAGGAGATAACACGGAAGCCTGCGTGACAGCGGGGTCCTGGCGCGCGGTGTTCGGCGCGGTACAGTCGACGATGGCAGACTACCCGGAGCATCGCGCATTGCTCACCGGTGGCGCGGCGACCACGCTGCAGGATTTGGGCTTGGCGGCCACACATAGCCCCGATCTCGTCATGGAAGGCCTCAGGCTGTGGTTGTCCCAAACGCTTGACGATAAGTCCCCCTGAGGGGATGATGCGCACCCCATTGGCATAGGGCAAGTTTCCGCTCCATGCCCCACGCGTTGCTGGCGTAGCTCAGTAGGTAGAGCAGCTGATTTGTAATCAGCCGGTCGGGGGTTCGATTCCTCTCGCCAGCTCCATTTCTTTCCCTCGCTGAAAGCTACTTGCCAAGTAGCGCAGGGGTAGACGTGGCCCCTATTTGGGAGGGGCGCCATAAGCGCAGAATTCCCCCTTCGGCCCTGTTGACAGAGGGGGCCCAGATCTAGAGAATGTGCGCCCTTCCGGAGGGGTTCCCGAGTGGCCAAAGGGATCAGACTGTAAATCTGACGCGCGAGCTTCGGTGGTTCGAATCCACCCCCCTCCACCCAGGATAAAGCCGGCGGGGGGTCATTGAGCCTCCGAAGGCTGGTGTGGGTCCCGGGGTAGGTAAGCGTGTTACCGCGGGTATAGTTCAATGGTAGAACCTCAGCCTTCCAAGCTGATGATGCGGGTTCGATCCCCGCTACCCGCTCCAAACAGGGCAGCAGCT
>CALKHC010000028.1 GCA_938091425.1 uncultured Luminiphilus sp.
GCAGAGATGTCGCGCTGTAACAAGCGTTTTAGCACCTGCCACCCACGGTTTCGAGGCTGTTTATTATTAGCCCGCTACTAACCCGACATGAGCCCGGATTCCAGCGGAGGGTGCGCTCAGGGAGACGCGTTAACCCAGATCCAATGCTTTGAGTGCGGCCAGTAGCTCGGTGTGGTGGTCTTTGGTTTTGAACTTATCCATGACCGCTTTCAGCTTGCCGTCCTTACCGACGATAAACGTCGTGCGCAAAATCCCGTCGAACTCACGGCCCATGAACTTCTTGGGGCCCCAGGCGCCATATTTGTCCGCGGTGGCGTGGTCTTCATCACTGAGCAGTTGAAAGTTGAGCTCGTCGCGCTCCACAAATTTGGCGAGCTTATTGACCGGATCCGGGCTAATACCCAGCACCACCGTGTTCAGGCTCTTCAATGCCTTGGCCGAGTCTCTGAGACCCTGCGCCTGCACCGTGCAACCCGGCGTCATCGCCTTGGGGTAGAAATACACCACTACCGCAGACTTGCCCTTGAAGTCGGCGAGGGAGACGGTGTTGCCCTCATGATCTGAGAGGGAAAACTTGGGCGCCAGATTGCCCACCTTGGGAAATGCCATATTGGCCTCCGAATAAAGTCACTGTGAGTAGTCCTGTTACGTCGGCTCGTCGCGCAGAGATCAGCAAACCGCCAACGCACCTGGTTCGCTAGCGCCGTGGATACTCGATCACCGTATTGCGAATCGGGTACTGCCCGGTTTTTCGGTCCACTAGGAACTCTCTAAGTAGCTCTCTGACAGTGGGAAACGCCAGCTCATCCCAGGGGATCTCCTGCTCCGTAAAGAGCGCGCTCTCCAACGACTCCGGGCCCACACCGAACTTATCGTTCTCAATGCTGCAGCGATAAAACAGGTACACCTGACTGATGTGAGGCACATCAAAGATGCGATAGAGCTCAAGATCGATGGCCTTGGCCGCCGCCTCCTCCCAAGTCTCACGCGCTGCGCCTCCGGCAGAAGTTTCACCGTTTTCCATAAAGCCGGCGGGCAACGTCCACTTGCCGTAGCGCGGTTCGATAGCCCGCTTACACATCAGGATGCGGTCGCCCACCGTAGGCAGACAACCAACGATCACCTTCGGGTTGATGTAATGAATGTGGCCACAGTTTTGGCAGACATGGCGCTCGCGCTCATCGTCCTCGGGGATCTGCAGCGCGAGGGGCCCGGCGCACAGGTTACAAAACTTCACTGGGCCTCCCCCGACTGCCAGCGCGCCCGGCGCGCACTATCGCTATCACGACTCGCCACCCACTGCTCTCCCGCGGCTCCCTGCTCACGCTTCCAAAAAGGTGCGTCGGTTTTTAGGGTGTCCATCATGAGCTCGCAGGCACTGATCGCCTCACCCCGGTGGTCCGCGACCGCGCCGACCCATACGATCGTCTCAGACACAGCCAGCCGACCGAATCGATGCACAATCCGCCAGCCGCTGAGCCCAAAACGCTCGGTAGCCGATTGGCCCAAATCCTCTAATACTTTGAGTGCCATTTCCGGGTAATGCTCCAGTTCCAACTCTGTTACCGATTGCTGGCCGGAGTGATCACGAACATACCCCGTAAAGGTTGCCACCGCGGCGCCGGGACTGTCCCGCACGAGTTTGGCGTACTCGGCCGCAACGTCAATCGCCTCGCTTTGCAATGCCACCGACACGTTAACCCCCGGTCATGGGTGGGAAAAAGGCGAGCTCATCGCCCTCTGACACCACTGCGTCGGTAAATACCACCTTGTGGTTGAGCGCATGTACCAGGTTGGGCTGATTCAGGGCCTCTTTCCATTCCGCACCGCGTTGCGACAACAGCTTTTTAATCGCCGCTACGTCGATCTGAGCTGGGGCCTCCGAGACTTCAGTGAGATTCAGCTGAAACTCACTTTCACCCAACGCCTCACGCAATGCTGAAAACAGTTTAATCGTGATGCTCACGCTGCCACTCGCCACTCACCCCACCTGACTTATGAGTCAACTGAGTGCTTTCGATCGTCATGCCACGATCTATCGCTTTGCACATGTCATACAACGTCAACGCTGCAATTGAAGCTGCGGTCAGCGCCTCCATCTCGACACCGGTCTGGCCCGTCACCTTGCATGTCGCCTCAATTCGCACACCCGGCAGGTCAGCATCAGGCACCAAATCGATCGTGACGGAAGACAGGGGCAGCGGGTGGCACAACGGAATCAGCTCCGAGCACTTTTTGGCCGCCTGAATCCCGGCAATACGGGCCACCGCCAACACATCCCCCTTGGGGGTGTCGCCGCCAACAATGGCGTTCAGGGTCGCGGCCTGCATACGCACGCACGACGTGGCCGTGGCCTCGCGTGCGGTCACCGCTTTTTCTGTCACATCGACAATGTGCGCCCGACCGGCATCGTCAAGATGCGTCAAGCGATCTGAGTTCTCAGGCATGGGCCAATGCTAACACTCCGGTGCGATAAACGGCATAAGCTGGCATGATGCCTCACTCAACAGCGTTGCCCCCGGACACAGCATGACCAGCGATCCGACCTCACCACCGAGCATCCGATACCGCTGGACGGTGCTCGTGATGCTGACGCTGGTGTACACCTTCAATTTTATTGATCGTCAGATCCTCGTCATCCTCCAGGAGCCGATCAAAGCCGATTTGGGGCTCAGTGATGCGCAGCTGGGCTTACTGACTGGCTTCAGCTTCGCACTGGTTTATGTCACCGCGGGCATTCCGATCGCTTGGCTGGCTGATCGCAGTAATCGGCGGAATATTGTGGTTGCGTCGCTGGCATTTTGGTCATTCATGACTGCCATTTCTGGCCTGGTACAGAACTTCGGCCAGCTGCTGGCGGCACGATTGGGCGTCGGCGTGGGAGAAGCGGGGGGCTCCCCGCCCTCGCATTCCATGATCAGCGACTACTTTCCACCGAGCAGCCGCGGTACCGCGTTGTCCTTTTACAGTATGGGTATCTACATTGGCGTGCTGTTCGGCTTCGCGGCCGGCGGATGGATCGCCCAAAACTTTGGCTGGCGCAATGCTTTTTTCGTGATCGGCATCCCGGGCATTCTCTATGCGCTTGCGGTGCTGTGGGTCGTCAAGGAGCCAAAGCGCGGCCAGTTCGACGTGGGTGGTACACCCGCTAAGTCCAGCCTCAGCGAGACTATGGACTGCCTGCGCGGCCGGCCCACGTTCTGGTGGATCTCAGTGGGCTGCGCGTTCACCGCTTTCGTCTCCTACGGCAACGGCAATTTCATGCCCTCTTTCCTGATGCGCAACCATGGGCTGTCTCTGGCGGAAGTCGGCGCCATTCTGGGCTTGATCTCGGGCTTGTCGGGCGCAACCGGTACCTTTCTCGGAGGCTTTTTGGCTGATCGGCTCGCAGTGCGGGATATACGCTGGTATGTGTGGATCCCCATGCTCGGGGGGATGACTGCGATGATCCCAGCGTATTACACCCTGCTGGGCGAGAGCACTACGCTCATTATCGCCGCGATGATTCCCTCGCAGATTCTGGGTGCGCTGTATCTCGGGCCGTGTATCGCCACCTGCCACAACCTAGTCTCCCCAGGCATGCGCGCCATGGCGTCTGCGATTTTGTACTTCGTACTCAACATCATCGGCCTTGGGCTAGGTCCCTTGACCGTCGGCATCTTGAGCGATGCGTTTGCGGATACGTATGGAGAAAATAATCTGCGCTACGCCATGGCCGTCACGCTCACTGTCAGCCTGGTAGGCGTGTTCTTTTTATGGATGGGAGCGCGGAGCCTGAAACGGGATCTGGAGATGAATGCGCAGGCCCTGAGACAACAGGACATCGTCTAAAAAACGGGGAACTGCCGCTTGTGAGAAGGCGAGCCTGGGGGTAGGCACAGCCTGCCAAGCAGGTACCGCGACCTAAACCCGTCCTACGCGATTACCCAACTCCCACAACGCATCAACATTGTCTCCGGAGCGAAGCGCGCTCACGAAGTCTTCCGGTCCGAAGGTCTTTTGCCATCCCCTACCCGTGAAGGATTCGTCAATCATCTCCAACTCCACACACAGGATGGCGACATTATTCTGGGTACAAAATGATTTGAGGAAATCAAATGTGGGGGGATCAAACTTCGCGCCGGTGGGGGTGGCCGCCAGCACAGGCCATAGCCCCCAATTACCCAGACGAGACAAGATGACGCCCGATTGATCCGGTCGCGCACTCTCAGGCAAAGGGAAATCCTCGGTGAGCCAGGAGCACGAAAAGGTTCTGCAGGGTTTCTCGGGGCGCTCCTCGTAGATCGCGCAGCCCTCGATGGTGCGGTGGCGGCAAGGTTGCCCAGGGCGCATATCTAGCACCTCGCTGACAAGCCAACCGTCGCAGCACGCGGTGCACGTGCCGCACACTCTGTTGTCGCTTTTAATCTCTTGTATCGGCACTCGACTTGTCATCGGTGCTCACCCGTTGCCCGAGAAACGTTTCACTCACTAAAACTTGACCATATCGCTGGGCAAAACGTGATTTTTGACCGCCTCAGCAAATTTTTGAGAACCATAAGCTCGCTGCCTGCCGCCGCCAGTAAACAGCTCACCCTCCACGTCC
>CALKHC010000029.1 GCA_938091425.1 uncultured Luminiphilus sp.
GTAGGGCCGTCACCGTTGACCAGATTGAAAACGCCTGCGGGCACGCCCGCCTCATCCATAATCTCCGCATAAAGATAAGCCGACAGCGGCGCAATCTCGCTGGGCTTAAGCACCATGGTGCAGCCCACCGCCAAAGCCGGCGCGACCTTACAACTGACCTGATTGAGAGGCCAGTTCCACGGTGTTATCAGTCCGCAGACACCAATCGGCTCTTTCACCACTCGGTGTGGCCCCAGATCCTCGGCGAAGGTATAGCCCTTCAAGATCTTCGCGGCTTCCATGATGTGGCCCAGCCCGGCGTAGGCCTGGGCAGTGCTGGCCAATTTAATGGGGGCACCCATTTCTAGTCGAATAGCCTCGGCAATCTCGCCGATGCGACGCTGGAAGATCTCTGCCATCCGCTCAAGCATCCCGACCCGCTCCTCCACAGACGTCTGACTGAAGGTCTCAAACGCGGCCTTGGCTGCGGCAACCGCCAAATCGACGTCGGCTTCTGAGCCCAGCGAAATCGTGGCGCAGGCCTCCTCAGTAGCAGGATCCAGAACTTCCAGCGTTTTGGGTGTAACGGGATCAACCCACTGGCCGTTAATGTAGAACTGTGTGTATTCGCGCATGTTGCCCTCAATTTATCCAGTTATCGAAAACGTGAAACAGCCAGACCGCTATTGCAGGACTCGCTGTGGATGCATGCCATCAGAATACCCCATAAATGGCGGATGAATGGAGTATCCCAGTAATTCCCTGACCCGCTTAGGGAGCGCAGCGGCATGCTTCGGTGGCACGGACAAAAGCATGCTTTCCAAGGGTCGTAGCCACCCCGCACAGTATTGCGGCGTGACAAGGCAGCGAGCGGTATCCGACCGGTTCGCCCCACCCCGATGCCACAAATCACTCCGGGCAATCATCAATGACCCGGCTGGCATGGTGACCTTCACAGCGTCCGGATGAGCGCCTAGATCACCGGCCACCTCCACGCCCGTGGCAAAATCCTGATCTCTCAGCACACCCGGAAACTCGACCTCTGACCAACAGTGACTGCCGGGCAATACCTCAGTAGCGCCGTTTTCGACCGTTGTGTCATCGAGAGCCCAAAAGGTCGACACCCCGAGTAAGTCGTGCGGTGGCCTCAGCGACGTGTGGCCATCATCTGTGTGCCAGGGCTGGGCCGTTTCGCCCGGTTGCAAATGAATAGCCAAGCACGCGGAAAGCAGACAGCTCTGCCCGAGGTAGTGTTCTGCCCAGGTTAACGCCACAGGATGAGCCACCAACTCTGCAAACACCGGGTCCTTGGCCAGCATCGCGTAAATGCGATGTGTGCGGGTCCCCTCAAACACATTTCGGCCCATGGGCCCGTCATCGATCCATGGGGCCAGCGCCTCGCGCTGTCGCTGTAGCTGAGACGCGTCGAGCAGCTCAGGGATGACGCAGAAACCCTGACTATCAAACTCCTCAACCAATCGAGCGACGTCCTGACCCGGTAGCGACGGCGTCAGACGCTGGATCAAGCTGTCCCGCGTCTCAGACTGGTCGCAGCTGGATTGGATTTTGGACGACTGCAAACTGGTGTCTCCATGCCCGCTTTGTGCTGTGGCAAGATCTTCTTCATACTCCTGCCCTTAAAAAAAGCTCAGGGCAAGAACATGAATCAAGCCGTTGATCTGGATGAACTCACGCTGTTTCGGGATATGGCGCGGCGCGCTTTCGAGCAGGAGATTACACCTCACTATGAAGAGTGGGAAGAGCAGCGGATGGTACCGAGAGCGCTGTGGAACCGTCTTGGCGAGGCTGGCTTGCTCTGCCCCGATATGGAAGAGCAGTATGGCGGCGCGGGCGCTTCACCCCACGTTACGCTGGCCATGATCGAAGAGCTCTCGGAGATGGGTTTCGGTGGCTTCGCCTCCAGCTATGGCATTCACAACAACATTATTGCTCCTTACGTGAGCCGACACGGCACCGAGGAGCAAAAAATGCGTTGGCTGCCGCGCATGGCCAAGGGCCAGGTCGTCGGCGCCCTGGCGATGACCGAGCCCGGGGCGGGCTCTGATGTTCAAGGTATTCGCACTAATGCCGTTCGCGACGGTGACGACTGGATACTCAATGGATCAAAGATTTTCATCACCAACGGTATCCACGCCGACCTAGTCATCGTGGCCGCCATTACTGACCCCGGCAAGGGCGCCAAAGGCACTTCCCTGTTCCTAGTCGATGCACACAGTCCGGGGTTTGAAAAATCCAAGAAGATCGACAAAATCGGTCAGCACACCTCTGATACGGCACTGCTGTTCTTTAACGAAGTGCGTTTACCAGCCGAGGCATTGCTTGGCGAGGAAAACCGCGGTTTCGTGATCATGATGGAGGAGCTACCCAGAGAGCGACTGGGCATCGCTGCGCAGGCAGTCGCCGCGTCAGAAGGCGCACTCAACATCACCGCACAGTACGTGCTGGAGCGCGAGGCTTTTGGCCAAAAAATTGGTCAGTTCCAAAATACGCGTTTCAAGTTGGCCGACGTCAAAACCGATATTGCCATTAACCGAGCGTTTTATGAGCAATGTGCGCGTGAATACGCTGAAGGCACGCTGACACCCGACACGGCCGCCATGCTTAAACTGGCCAGCTGTGAGATGCAGTGCCGTGTAGCGGATCAGTGCCTGCAACTATTCGGCGGATACGGCTATACCTCGGAGTATCCGATCTCCCGTTTTTATGTGGATGCGCGCATTCAAACCATCTACGGCGGCTCTTCGGAGATCATGCGGGAGCTGGTCGCGAGATCGATTCTCGGTCGATAACAACTGGGTCGAGAGGCGGCTTAGCCTCTCGTCTCTGTGCCGCACCTAGCGTAAGCCCATCCCCTGCAGGGAAGGGCCTTTGTTCAACTCACAACCTGCCCTACCGGGGACTGCTATGAGCCATACTTTCTGTCGACGCACCTCACTGTCCCTATCGGCGGGCATTTGGGTCACCGCCATACTCCTGAGTCACGTCATTCCCGCCAACGCGACTGAGGCAGAACTCAAAGCCATTATTGATGACCACTGGCGGTGGACGCTGGCACAGTACCCAGAGCGGCGGCTCGAATACGGTGATAGGTCAGGAAATGACCAGTGGACAGACATGAGCCCCGGAGCGTTCCGGAAACGCTACGAAGACGAAGGGCGGTTCGTTCAGCGCCTAGAGCAAATCGAGCCCGCCATCCTCACAGCAGAGGCGCAGATCAACCGGGCCATGTTGCTCAGGCAGTTGCGAGACAACCTCACGGAATATGATGACGGTCTGCACCTGATTGCCCTCGACATGAGATCAGGACCACAACATCTCCATAGCATGATAGACACCCTGCCCATGGAGAGCGCGCAAGACCATGAGGACTGGCTGAACCGGCTGCGCGGATTGCCCGAGCAGTTGTCCCAGTACCAGACGCTTTTGTCTGAGGGCATCAACCGGGATCGGACGCAGGCACAGATTGTGATGTCGCGTGTGCCGTCACAAATCGCCAATCTCATCACGGATCAGACGAGCGATAGCCCCTTTTATCGCGCCTTTGCGACGATACCGGAGGAGATCGAGCCCGACACCCGAGCATCGCTGCAGTCAGCTGCGGCGACGGTTATTGAAGAGCAAATCAATCCTGCCTTGCAGGAACTCCTCGAATTTTTGGAGAGCGACTATATACCGGCAGCCCGACCACCTGGGATTGGCGCCCTACCCGGAGGCAAGCAGGTATACAGTCGTCTCGCGCAACATTTCACCACCACGGATCTGACCCCGGATGAGATTCACGAAATTGGCCTGAGAGAAGTCGCACGCATCCGCGGAGAAATGAAAACGATCATCGACACCGTAGGTTTTGAAGGTGACATCGCCGCCTTTAACGAATTCCTGCGAACCGATCCGCAGTTTTATTACGAGACCCCCGAGGCGCTCCTCGAGGGTTATCAAGCGGTCTCGAAACGCCTCGACCCGGGACTCGTCAATTTGTTTGGCAAGTTGCCTCGCGCTCCCTATGGCGTTCGACCCATCCCCGATGAGGAAGCACCCGACACGACCACCGCCTATTACATGCGACCTGCGATCGATGGCTCCCGACCGGGCTGGTACTACGTGAATCTCTACCAGCCTGAAGTTCGCCCCAAATTCGAAATGGAAGTCCTCAGCGTGCACGAAAGTGTGCCCGGGCATCATTTACAGATTGCACTGGCCCAGGAACTGACGGGGTTACCCGAGTTCCGCCGCAACGGCGGATTCACGGCGTTTATCGAAGGATGGGGTCTGTACTCTGAGCGACTCGGTTACGACATGGGTCTCTACGAGGATCCTTACTCGCGATATGGGCAACTGGTTTACGACATGTGGCGCGCTGTG
>CALKHC010000030.1 GCA_938091425.1 uncultured Luminiphilus sp.
CGTCCACCAAGCGGTGATCATAGGAGAGCGCCAGATACATCATCGGCTGTATGACCACCTCTCCATCCATCGCTATCGGCCGCTCCTGAATCGTATGCATACCAAGAATGCCTGTTTGCGGTGGATTGAGGATGGGCGTAGACAGCAGCGAACCAAAGACACCCCCGTTAGATACCGTGAAGGTACCACCGGTCATCTCCTCGATGGTCAGTTTTTTGTCTCTGGCCTTGCTGCCAAAGCTGGCGATAGCGCCCTCTACATCGGCAATACTCATAAAGTCAGCATCCCGAAGCACCGGGACCACCAGTCCCTCGTCAACCGAGACCGCCACGCCGATATCCTGGTAGCCGTGGTAGACCACGTCGTTCCCATCGATTGACGCATTAACCTCCGGGAATCGTTTCAACGCCTCGCAGGCCGCCTTGACAAAGAACCCCATGAAGCCGAGTCGCGTGCCGTTGTGCACCGACTCAAACTCATCACGATACTGTCGCCGTAATTTCATCAGTGGCGCCATGTTGACCTCATTAAACGTGGTCAACATGGCAGTTTGCTGAGTGGCACCCAGCAGCCGCTCAGCAATTCGTGCACGCATGCGGGTCATCGGGACTCGCTTCTCGATTCGCTCGCTTGTGGGCCCATCGACGTTGATATCAAGAGAAACTGACGAAGCAGCCGGCTCGGGCGCGACGGGCTCAGGCGAGTTAGGCGGTTGCTGTTTGGGCGCCCGCTTGAGATGGGACAGCACATCCTCTTTGAGTAAGCGGCCCCCCTTCCCTGTCGCTGCGACCCCCTCTGGAGAAAGGCCATGCTCATCGAGCAAAGCTCTTACTGCGGGGCCCATCGGTATCGATTCAGCGGAACCACGGGTGGAATCTGTGGCGGCGTCATGCGATCCAGATGCGTCGGCGACAGGCAATTGCGGTACTTCGGCGCCAGCAGATAACGTCGCCAACACAGCCTCACTGGTGATGGTCTCCCCTTCCTCCACCATGATGGCATCAATCACACCGGGCTCCGGCGCAACGACCTCCATGACAACTTTATCGGTTTCGATTTCTACCAGCAGCTCGTCGCGTGCAACGCTGTCTCCCGGCCCTTTGTGCCATGCGGCGACAACCCCATCTGCAACAGACTCCGGAAAGGCGGGCGCCTTGATCTCGACTGTCATCACAGCATCCTCGTGTTAAAAGCCCCAGGGCATTGGGCCCAGAGCTTCATTGATAAATTCGTCCTGCTCACGCAGGTGCAACGCGGAGTAGCCCGCCGCAGCGGATGCCGAGGGCGCCCTGCCAACATAGCGCAGATAGACGTCGACCTTTTCTTTGCGAACAGCCGTAGCCATCCGACTCTGCATGGCATACCAGGTCCCTTGATTTTTAGGCTCTTCCTGAACCCACACGGCATCCTCAAAGTTGGGATAACGCGAGAGCACCGCCTGAAGATCGAAACGAGGAAACGGATACATCTGCTCTATCCGCACGATCGCAATATCCTGAATATCCCGCTCGCGCCGGGCCGCTCGCAGGTCGTAAAATACCTTGCCCGCGCACAGCACCACTCGTTTTACGGCATCCGTGTCGAGGGCATCGGTTTCATCAATGACAGTCTGGAAGCGCTCTGCCGATAACTCTTCCAACTGGGATACCGCTTCCTTATGGCGCAACAAGCTCTTCGGGGTCATCACGACCAGTGGCGTCCTAAGTGGCCGCACGGCCTGCCGTCGCAACATGTGGAACACCTGCGCCGGCGTGCTGGGGATGCAGACCTGAATGTTATCTTCTGCGCAGAGCTGCAGAAAACGCTCAAGTCTGGCTGATGAGTGCTCTGGTCCCTGGCCCTCGTATCCGTGGGGCAGCAACATGGTTAGTCCACACAGGCGGCTCCATTTGTTTTCACCGCTGGAGATAAACTGATCGATGACCACCTGCGCGCCATTGGCAAAATCTCCGAACTGCGCCTCCCATACCACTAGCCCCCCTGGGGATGTAGTGGCATAGCCATACTCAAATGCCAGCACAGCCTCCTCGGAGAGCAATGAGTCGTAAATCCTGAAGGGGGCCTGCTCAGCGCTGAGCTGCTGCAGCGGAACAAAGGCCTGACCATTACGCTGATTGTGAAGCACCACGTGCCGGTGACTGAAGGTACCCCGTCCCACGTCCTGCCCTGTGAGACGAACGGGGTAACCCTCCTCCAATAGGGAGGCGTATGCCATTGTCTCCGCAAACCCCCAGTTCACTTCCTGCGCGCCCGCACCCATTTTGAGCCGGTCATCCATCAGCTTTTTCACAACGCGATGCACAGAAAACCCCTCGGGTACCGAGTTGGTCTGCTGTGATAGTGCCTTGAGATGCGCCAGCGGAACGGTGGTATCTGCAGCAACGTCCCATCGGTGACCCAAATAAGGGGACCAATCTACAAACATCGCCTTGTTGGGCTCGGAAACCAACGAACTCACCATTGGCTCATCGCGCTCCAGAGCCTCGCGATAATCCTCAACCCAGGCCGCGTCCTGCTCTTGGGTCAGTAATCCGTCTGCGATCAGGCGCTGAGCGTAAAGCGCTCGCGTCGAGGGATGGGATTTGATTTTGTCGTACATCCCGGGCTGCGTCACAGAGGGCTCATCCGCCTCGTTATGACCGCGGCGTCGATAACAGACCAGATCAATCACCACATCCTTCTTGAACTGATTGCGATAATCTACGGCCAGCTGTGTAACGAAAACCACGGCCTCGGGATCATCTCCATTAACGTGGAATATAGGCGCCTGAACCATCTTGGCAATGTCGGTACAGTATTCCGTGGAGCGGGCATCGGCAGGCTCGCTGGTGGTGAAGCCAATCTGGTTATTCAGCACGATGTGCAAGGTGCCGCCCGTGCTATAGGCGCGTGTCTGAGACATCTGGAAGGTTTCCATGACGACGCCCTGACCCGCAAAGGCCGCGTCTCCATGCAGCACGATCGGCACGACTGTCTCCCCACTGGGATCATCACGACGGTCCTGCCGTGCGCGAACCGAGCCTTCAACGACGGGCGACACGATTTCCAAATGAGAGGGATTGAAGGCCAGCGCTAGGTGCACCTCTCCTCCCGGCGTCATCATATTGGACGAAAATCCTTGGTGGTACTTCACGTCCCCGGAGCCGATATAACTGACTTTTCCCTCGAACTCGTCAAACAAGTCGACCGGGTTCTTCCCCAAAATATTGACCAGCACGTTGAGTCGGCCGCGATGCGCCATTCCAATGCAGATTTCCTTGGCGCCGTATCCGCCGATACGCTGAATCGCCTCCGCCATCATGGGTATTAGGCTCTCGCCCCCCTCGAGACCAAACCGCTTGGTTCCCGGGTATTTAGAGCCCAAAGAACGCTCCAAGCCCTCAGCACCGTTCAATTGACGCAGGATATTGAGCCGCTGTTCGGCCCCAAAATCGGGAGCGCTGCGCACTGCTTCCATGCGGCTCATTATCCAATGCCGCTCTTCGGTATTGACGATGTGCATGAACTCCGCGCCCACGGTGCCACAATAGGTTGCGGCCAGATCGTCTCGGATGTTGGCCAAAGTTGCCTCAGAGCGACCGAAATAGACCGTACCCACCTGAAAAGTCGTATCTAAATCTGCCTCGCTCAGCTCATGAAACGCTAAATCCAGATCGGGGACAGATGACCGCTCCACCAACGCAAGAGGATCGAGCCGAGCCTGCTGGTGACCGCGCTGTCGATAAGCAGAGATGAGTTGCACCACCCTGACCTGCTTGCGCTCATACTCTGTTGCATGCGAATCCTGCGCGACTGTCGCATCGGTGCGCACCCGCATCTTCGAAATGCGAGCGAATCTGTCGCGCAAAACTGAGTGAGGAACGTCATGCAGAGCATGAGTCTCTGAAGCGACAAGGGGTAATTGGTCGAAGTAGTCGCGCCATTCAGGCGGAATGGCGTTGGGGTCTTGCAGATAGTGTTCATAGAGCGCGTCAACATACTCGGCATTGCCGCCGGCAATGTGGGACGTCGCCCACTGCGCCAACATGCCGGGTATAGGCGTTGCCTGTGTCACTTTAGCCCCCTGAAATATCAACGGGACGGCGGACCCATCCCCGCCTAACACCCGCTTTAGGCCTTAGTGTAAGTGACACGGCCCTGCTTGGCGTGCCTTTTGGGGGCCTAAACCGCAGCAATACTGACAATTTTCGGAATCTGGCGGGTAATTAATAACCTTTGGTTATGTAATTCATTCCCAGATGACGATCAGATATGAAGCACAGATATGACAACGATCACCGTTGCCGGTAAGGGAAGTTTCAGGTTGCTCGATTCAGCAGCATGGTGCGGATATGACCAATGGCCTTAGTCGGATTCAAACCCTTTGGGCAGACGTTGACGCAGTTTTGGATGCCGTGACAACGAAATACGCTGAATGGGTCATCCAACTTGTCCAGACGCGCTTCTGTCGCCGTGTCGCGACTATCGGCAAGAAATCGATACGCCTGCAGCAGACCGGCTGGGCCCACAAAGCGATCGGGATTCCACCAAAAAGAAGGACAGCTGGTCGAGCAACAAGCGCATAGAATGCACTCATACAGGCCATCCAGCTGGGCGCGCTCCTCAGGAGACTGCAGTCGCTCAATGGCTGGCGCCGGAGTAGGATTCTGCAAATAGGGTTGCACCTTCTCGTACTGAGCGTAGAAAAGGCTCATATCGACGACGAGGTCCCGGATAACGGGCAACCCCGGCAGCGGACGAATAACCAGCTTGTCGCCTTTGACGGACTCTGACAATGGCGTGATACACGCAAGGCCATTTTTACCATTCATGTTGAGACCGTCTGATCCACAGACTCCTTCCCGACAACTCCGGCGGTAAGTCACGCTGCCGTCGTAGTCAGCTTTAATCAGCTCCAATACGTCGAGCACCATCAGATCGCGCCCGCTCGTATCGACAGAAAAATCCTGCATGTAAGGAGCCTCATCTGTCTCGGGGTTATAACGGTATAGGCTGACCTGTAGCATTTGCTATTGCTCCTGAAGGACTCAGTAACTTCTCGCCTTCGGCTGGAAGGTTTCAACGGTTTGCGGGGTAAAGTTGACGCTGCGCTTGGACACTTTTTTGTCCTCGCTATGGTAGAGCGAGTGGCACAGCCAGTTCTCATCATCTCGCTCGGTAAAATCCTCTCGGGCGTGAGCCCCGCGACTCTCATCGCGAGCCTCGGCAACAACCGCCGTGGCTTCGGCCGTCTCGAAGAGATTCTGCAGTTCCAGACACTCAATGCGCGAAGTATTGAACGCATTAGATCTGTCAGCGAGCGCCACATTCTCGACTCGCTCTCGCAGATCAGCCAGCTTGGCGATCCCCTCGCGCATGAACTCACCGGTGCGGAACACGCCAAAATGGTTCTGCATGATTTCCTGTAACTCGTGACGCAACGGTGCAACCTGCTCACCCTGCTCTCGCGCATTGAGTGCCTCAAGCCGCGCACCGGCAGCCTCAATGTCCGTTTGTGATGCATCCCGGAGCTCAATACCCTCACGAAGCGACTTTTCGATAAACAGGCCAGACGCCCGTCCAAAGACCACGAGGTCCAGCAGAGAGTTGCCACCAAGTCGATTCGCGCCATGCACTGACACACAGGCGACTTCGCCACACGCATACAGACCCGGAATCACCGAATCGTTGCCCTCGGCGTCGACAGTCAGCGCCTGACCATGCACATTCGTGGGAATGCCACCCATCATGTAATGGCAAGTTGGCACGACAGGAATAGGCTCCTTAACGGGATCGACGTGGGCAAAAGTACGGCTCAATTCGCAAATACCTGGCAGTCGAGACTCGAGGACCTCCTCGCCGAGATGGTCCAGCTTGAGCTTGACGTGATCACCGTTGGGGCCGCAGCCCCGACCTTCAAGGATTTCGAGCACCATTGAGCGCGCCACTACGTCCCTGCCCGCCAAATCCTTCGCATTGGGCGCGTATCGCTCCATGAAGCGCTCGCCGTCCTTGTTAATCAAGTAACCACCTTCGCCGCGACAACCCTCAGTCACCAGCGTACCGGCACCGTAGATTCCGGTCGGATGGAACTGCCACATCTCCATATCTTGTGCGGGGACGCCTGCTCGCAGCGCCATACCCATTCCATCACCAGTATTAATGTGAGCGTTAGTGGTTGAGGCATAGATCCTGCCCGCGCCACCCGTCGCGAATACAGTCGCCTTGGATTTAACGTAAACGGCCTCGCCGGTTTCAATGCAAATGGCGATGACGCCGACCACAGAACCGTCTTGGTTTTTCACCAAATCAACAGCGAACCACTCATTAAAGAAGACCGTCTCGTTTTTGATGTTGTTTTGATAGAGGGTGTGTAGGAGCGCATGACCGGTGCGGTCCGCTGCTGCACACGTGCGAGCCGCTTGCCCTCCCTCACCAAAATTTTTCGATTGACCCCCAAAGGGCCTTTGATAAATGCGGCCTTCTTCAGTGCGCGAAAAAGGCAGGCCCATGTGCTCCAACTCAAAGATCGCCTCAGGGCCCACGGAACACATGTATTCAATCGCATCCTGATCACCGATGTAGTCAGAGCCTTTAACGGTGTCATACATATGCCACCGCCAGTCGTCCTCAGGGTCAGCACTCGCGATCGCGCAGGTAATACCGCCCTGCGCGGATACAGTATGTGATCGCGTCGGAAACACCTTGGAAATAACGGCCGTTTTATAGCCGGATTGGGCCAACTGCAGTGCTGCGCGCATCCCGGCGCCACCACCACCCACAATCACCCCATCAAAAGAAATCGTTCTCATAACTCTCACGTCTAACCCAAGAAGCTCGCAGCGCGTTCTTCGCACCGCCTAAGGCATCGAAGGGCCTCAACTCCAAATAATGACAATCACCCACATGACGTAGCCCACCAGTGCAAGCGATACCCCCACCTGGCAGAGCAGCCGGATGACGTTACCCTTCGGCCCCAACATTCGCTCAGTCAAGTAATCCGTAAAGACCGACCACAAACCAATCCAGCTGTGTGCCGCAAGCGACAGCGCAGCCATCAAGGTAAAAACCTTCATCCACGTCTGATCGAACAGCAATCGCCATGAAGTGTAGTCAACTGAACCCAGTAACTGGTAGGCGATGACAATAAAATATGCGAGCAGCACCAGCGATGTCACTCGCTGAATCAGCCAGTCTGACAACCCCGTGCGGCTGAAGCTGGTGACAGAGGTCACCATATCATCACCCCCCACAGCACCGCTGCCGCGGCCGCCAACACAAACACCGTGCGCGCACCCAGCACGCCGCCCCGCATCGTCTCACCAATACCCGCGTCCATGACGAGGTGTTTGATCCCGGCAAGGGCGTGGTAGGTCAAAACCGACGCGATGCCCCAGCTGATCAGCTTTGCTACGGGTGAAGACAACACCGTTGCCACCGCATTGAAAGAGGCTTCAGAGGCGAGACTCTTGTCGAGTGCCCACAACATCAGAAAGCTGGAAAAAAACATCAACACCCCCGTCACGCGGTGGGTGATGGAGGCATAAGCTGTCACTGGCAAGTGAATGGTGCCTAGGTCCAGATTGACAGGACGCGTGTCTCTTGAAGTAGGTCTCACGTTAAATCTCAGAGTAATTGCATTTGCACCGGAGGGTAAGGTCGATAACCTGATGCCTCCCGCGGACGGGAGTATAGGTGGGCTCACAATTGATTACAATTTCAGCGGTACGGGCCTCGGCCCGACTGACGAGCTGATCCATTCAGCGCGTTTCAAATTGACATGTCAGGCGCTCAGCATTAGTTTGGCACCCTCTTATTTCACGCGGTAGTTACCTCCATGTCCAACAAGCACGCCACCTTGAATCTGACGCATGAGGATGGAACCGAACAGGCCATCGATCTGAGCGTGCACTCGGGCACATTGGGCCCTGACGTCATTGATGTCGGTAAGCTGACCGCGAACGGCTACTTTACCTATGACCCGGGCTTCACCTCCACGGCGGCCTGCGAATCTCAAATTACGTTTATTGACGGGGAAAAGGGCGTTCTGCTGCATCGCGGCTACCCAATAGAGCAGTTGGCCGAGCACTCGGACTACCTCGAAACCTGCTACCTGCTGCTCAACGGTGACTTACCGACGGCCGAGCAGAAAGAAGAGTTTGTCGGCATCATGACCCGACACACCATGGTCCATGAGCAAATCCGAACCTTTTTCAACGGCTTTCGGCGCGACGCACACCCTATGGCCATCATGTGTGGGGTGGTCGGAGCGCTTTCTGCGTTCTATCACGATTCCACAGAGATCTCCGATCCTTGGCACCGGGAAGTAGCGGCGTTCAGGCTGATCGCCAAGATGCCCACCATCGCCGCCATGAGTTACAAGTTCTCGATCGGCCAGCCCTTCATGTATCCAGATAACAGCCTGGACTACGCTGCTAATTTCTTGCACATGATGTTTGGCAATCCCTGTGAGCCAACGAAGGTTTCGCCAACCATCGCACGCGCGATGGATCGCATCTTCCTGCTTCATGCCGACCACGAACAGAACGCCTCGACGTCTACAGTCCGCCTAGCTGGTTCATCACAAGCGAACCCCTTTGCCTGCATTGCAGCGGGCATCGCGGCGCTCTGGGGTCCATCTCACGGGGGGGCCAATGAGGCCGTGGTAAAAATGCTCGAAGAGATCGGCACGGTGGACCGTATCGACGAATTCATCGCCAAGGCAAAAGACAAGGACGACCCGTTCCGGCTGATGGGCTTTGGGCATCGGGTCTACAAGAATTTTGACCCCAGAGCCAAAGTAATGAAGCAGGCTGCTGACGAAGTCTTGGCAGAGCTGGGCATCGAGGACGAGAATCTCGAAATCGCTAAACGACTCGAGGAAATCGCGCTCAAAGACCAGTATTTCATCGACAAAAAGCTCTACCCCAACGTCGATTTTTACTCTGGCATTATTTTAAAAGCGCTGGGCATCCCGACATCGATGTTTACAGTGATTTTTGCCATTGGCCGCACGGTGGGATGGATCGCGCACTGGAATGAAATGATTGGTGGCGCCTACCGTATAGGCCGACCTCGTCAGCTTTACACCGGGCAAACTCAGAGAGATTTCGTCCCGCTGGACAAGCGGTAGATCAATTCATGGCGGCCTCAGCGGTTATCACAGGTTCGGGGCTATTCACCCCGACTGAGAGCATCAGCAACGAGGAACTGGTCGCCTCATTCAATGCCTGGGTCGATCTGTATAACGCGGATCACCGTGAAGCAATATCAGCGGGTGAGCTAGAGGCCAAAACCCACTCTTCCGCCGAGTTTATCGAAAAAGCCTCAGGCATCAGGTCTCGTTACGTTATCAACAAAGCAGGCATACTCGACCCTGAGCGCATGGTGCCTGAGATTCCTGAGCGGCTTAACGACCAGCCCTCGGTCATGTGTGAGATCGCCTGTCAGGCGGCGACGCAGGCCATGAGCGAGGCAGGTATTGACGCGCAAGACTTGGACGCTGTTATCGTGGCTGCCTCCAACATGCAGCGGGCCTATCCAGCTATGGCAATCGAGGTCCAGTCAGCTCTTGGCGCTAGCGGCTTCGCCTTTGACATGAATGTCGCCTGCTCCTCTGCTACTTTCGGCATACAACAGGCCAGTGACGCAGTGAAATCAGG